>NZ_CM001557.1:265468-300464 GCF_000273375.1 Bartonella birtlesii IBS 325 | reverse complement strand
TCTTTTTAAAAGCAGATATTCCTCTCTGCTCGATATGAGCGCATCATGTTGGTATGGGGTTTCTTGTTTTGTTAAGACATCAGTGTAAAAAAAGGTAAGTGGAACGCTCAGGATATCGGCAATATCTTTCAGGCGTTCCGCAGCAACACGATTTAAGCCTGTTTCATATTTTTGAACTTGTTGGTAGCTTACACTTAAAGCATGCGCTAATTCTTTTTGAGACATTTTTAGCATTTTTCGCCTCAAACGAATTCTCTTGCCTACAAAAATGTCGTTGAGAGTTTTGGTTTGCACTTTAGAGCCCCCCGCCGGTTGCGAGCGCCCTCGCATTGGTATTCCGGGAGTCTAAAAACACTGACCTCGAATCAGCATTTTGCTTTTAGTGCTGAGAGCACTTGGACATAGCAAAATCTCCCGGAATCCCGGGATACCCACAGAGTGGGTTCATTTTTATGTATCGAGGTTTCGGGCTTGTTTTCCCTATTGGTCGTTGCGTATACGACCAAAATCACCTTTTGAGTCATAAAGTAATTTCAGGGGATTTACAATAAAAATGAAAGCAATGTTTTTTCATGAGAGGTGCTGCGTTTCTTATCAAATCAAAAATGGTGAGAAAAGCTGTGGCATTTTTGCGCATGGGTCTTGTTTGTTAAAGCCCCCCACTGGGTGCAAGCACCCTGGCATGAGTATTCCGGGAGTAACAAGTACTGAGCTCTAGTCAGCCTTTTGCTTTTAGTGCTTGTGGCACTTGGACATGGCAAAATCTCCCGGAATTTTTAGGATATTCATAGTATGGGCTTATTTATAATGGATTAATCTTCATGTTTGAACTTTAGGGGGCAGTTTTTTCTTAGGCGTTGTTCAAGTTTAATTTAATGCATCAGTAAGTTGATCCGTATCAAAAATATAACCAGCGGCCTTTAATTGTGTGGCAAGTTTTGGAACCGTTTCTTTTACGTTGTTTTTGAAAGGAATATATATAATTCCATGAGCATCTGAAGGGGTTTCAACGTTTTGTTTTATCAGAATGGCAACTTTCCCTCGAGAAAGTGCGGATATTAACATGCCCATTTCGAGAATAACATTTTGTCGTGCACGAGGTTGTGCTGCTGTTACACTATCAGTTTTGGCATAGCCCATATCATCGGGAGTGAGCAATACAATACCAAATCCTATGGAACTGGTTGGCTTACAGCTCTCTTTTTCCAAAGCTTCCATGATGGTTAGACCGTTATTGCTCGTATTTTGCAAGATATATGGTTTAAGCTTAAGCTTAAGAAGAATAAGTTCAAGTTCTTTTAGGGCTGCAGAATCATGACCGTGCACGATACAAACTTTTGGAGAAAGGGATTTTGAGAGATGGGAAGCAGTTTTTGATTTTTTTCCATATGTTGAGTTAATTCTTTTTTTAGCCTCTGCCACAAAATTTTTCTACCTAAAAGGGCTATTTCCCCTGTGCTGTCATTCCAAATAATGACTCCTCCCTCAGAGATTTCGATTTGATGCAATAAATTAGGAGACATATGTTGTGTAAATTTAGGTTCTATGATTTCATATCCAGCTTTGCGAACTATATTTTTAAGGCCTTCAATTGTTCCTCTGTATTCCATTTTTTATGTTCCCTCTTTATTTTATCAGTCGTCAATGATGTTTCTCCCGCATTACAAGGGAGTGGTTTCACATTTTTCTTTTATTCTTTCAAGTATCATCAAAGGATTGTCGTTCCCTAAAATGACTTCCTCAACAGCGATGAATTCACAGGCGGTTTTTAAGACTTCATCAAAAGTTGCAAAATCGCTTCCTGCTTGAAGGATAGCAGGGATTTCCATAATCTCTGCCCACCACCCTGCTAGTTGGACATTGCGGGGGTGAGCGTCGGGTTTTTTATCAGCACCGAGTTTTCCAAAGAATAGGTAATCGACGCCGGCTTCTCCAGCAACCATAGCGCTATGGCGATTGCGTAAATTTCCAAAACCTATGATTTTTTGTTCCCTTTTCTGGCTTTCGAGACTTTCGAGAGCGTTAAGATCAGCCTCTATATGCACACCATCAGCCTTTATTCGTCCCGCAATTCGGCTGTCACCAGCAATGAGAAGGGCGGTGTCATTTTGTTGAATATCCTCTGCGTAAAGTTGTGCTTGTTTTTGTAAAAAAGCTTCATCACCCTGAGGGTCATAAAGAATGGCGCATGCAAAAGATTTTTTTTGTGAGGTTTGGGGTTGCGGAGTTTGGATTTGCAAAATTTGGCGCAAAAAGCTAGGCTCTAAGGCCCGTCGAACATCCAATGTTAAAACCAATTGAGGATAAGGATGGGAATCAATCGATTTATTTTTTTCTTTTGTCATATAAAGTCCTTGATTTTTAAAAATAAACTTGACTTTTGAAAATAAAATTACATCTTACAATCGCGTTTTGCTAAAAGGTGGCTATCGCTTTTCTTGCTTATAGGGGTCCATTTATGGGATACCAGGGTGTTCTTAATCATAATACACATCCTTCTTGTCGTGATACACGCATTGATGTTTTTCGTTCTTTAGCTTTATTGACGATTTTCATCAACCATATTCCTGGAACTGTTTATGAGTCTTTTACACATAGAAATTTCGGTTTTTCTGATGCCGCAGAAGTCTTTGTTCTGCTCTCAGGAATTTCTCTTGGATTAAGTTTTCATGTACGGTTACATCAGAAGCCTTTTACTTTCATTGTTCGCAAACTTTGGCAAAGAGCTTTTCAGCTTTATGGGGCGTATCTTTTTACCACTTTTATGACTCTCAGCCTTTTTTTTGCTGCCTTTTTATTATGGCGTTCAGAAAAACTGTTGTCGATGAATAATGTGGAGCTTTTTGTCACACGCCCTTTTGTTGCGTTTTTTAGCACCTTAAGTTTTGGGCACCAATTGGGATATAATAATATTCTCTCGCTCTATATTGTTCTGATGCTTTTTGCACCCTTTGCGCTTTATTTAAGTTGTAAACACAAAGGGCTTTTGTTTTTGAGCTCGGGCATACTTTATTTGGTTTGCGGCTTTTATGAAATTGCTCCCCCTTCTTATCCCTTAGAGGGACAGTGGTTTTTAAATCCTTTGTCTTGGCAATTCTTGTTTGTCATAGGGTTGACCGCTACTTTATCTCTCAAACAAGGGAAAACTATCGCTTTTCAGCCTGTTTGGATTGTTCTTTCTGCGTGCTATCTTTTGCTAGCATTTTTATGGGTGCGCTTCAATTGGTGGGGTATTTTAGGGTGGCTTGGCTGGTCTTCCCCGTTGATTAATTTTAATAAAAGCTTTTTAAGTTTGCCACGTCTGCTCCATATTGTTGCGTTATCAGTATTCATTCTTTGCTTGCCTCGTTTGCACAAGTGGTTTTGTACCTCACCTCAAAATCCTTTAGCAATTTTAGGAAAGCACAGTTTGCCTGTCTTTGTAACGGGAACTGTTTTTGCCATGTTTGGACAAATTTTAAAAACAGTGATGACAGCAACGTTTTTTTCCGATAGCCTGTTAATAGTAAGTGGTATTGCTCTGCAATTTGGTGTTGCCTATTATTGGGAAAAACATCGATCTGTGCAACGGCTTGCCTCAAGCAGGTCTTTTTGTTCGTAACGCTTATACTTTTGAGATGTTAACCTTAGTATGAGAACTGCGTTGCGTGAAAGTTTTAAAAGAGGTACTCAATTAGAAAAAGCATTCTACACAGTTGGGCAAAGAAACTTTTTAAAAGAAACTTTTTGATTGTCATTTCGTTGAATGTCGTAATCTTTGTGCTGATATTTGGAGTATAAAAGCGTGAGCGTACATAAACGTCCCTATGATGAACCCATTATCATGATCGAGCATGATGCTTTTGAAAATGCTTTTAACCGCCTTTATGAAGAAACAATGGCGCTGATTGAACAAACAGCTACTTATATTGATACGGAAGGGAAATATACTGCTCGTTTCCTCTCAGCAGAGATTTCTGCAATCTATGCCAAAGAAGCTATGTATTTAAGTACAAGGCTTATGCAAATTGCTTCTCAACTCCTCCTCCTTCGTGCAGAGCGTGAAGGAGAAATGACATCAGAACAAATACAAAAAGAACTGGGCAAGGTATCACTTCATACACCAACTTTGCAATTGGAAAGTGCGCATTGGCAAGAGTTGCCAGAAGTTTTCCGCTGCTTTGTTGCGCGTTCTCTTCGGCTAGAAGCGCGTATGCAATATATGCGCATCGGTAAGGAAGATGGTTGTAGCGATGTTTTGGAAGAGGATAATCCAGTGGGCAGACAAATCGAATTGCTGAAAATAGCGTTTAGACGTTCTTAGAAAATTTGCTGCGTGGTGCTTGCTCGTTTGCTATGCGCACATTTCTTGAGATGCATTTTAATTAATTCTTGCTGCATTTTGCTGGCTGCGAGCTTTGTACTCTTTACCTTCTCATCTCTTTTAAAGCGCGGAAAAACTGTATAGATTGGAAATTATGGCAGAGACGATTCGTATTATAGGTATTGATCCCGGATTACGGCGTACAGGGTGGGGTGTTATCGATCTCTCCGGTAATCGCTTTCAATTTGTGGCGGCTGGAACGCTTTCTTCCGATGTAGGCCGTGATCTTGCTTCTAGATTATGCCAGCTGTACAAAGGACTTTTAGAGGTTGTTGATCAATTTCAGCCCCATGAAGCTGCTGTGGAACATGTGTTTGTTAATAAAGATGCTACGGCAACTCTAAAACTTGGACAAGCACGCGCTATTGCTTTATTGGTGCCTGCGCAAGCAAAGCTTCCCGTTTTTGAATATGCTCCAAATAAAGTCAAAAAATCTGTTATTGGTGTTGGACATGGCGATAAAGAGCAAATTCACATGATGGTGAAAGTTTTGTTGCCACGCGCTGAATTTGACAGCAGCGATGCGGCTGATGCTTTGGCACTTGCTCTGTGTCACAGTATGCATCGTACCAGCTTCTCTCCTCGTTTAAAGGCCATGATATGAGTGGCAAATTACATAGTTTTTTTCAATATATTTTTGCTGCTTATGGTATGATGGTGAAAGTTTTGCTGCCAGGCGCTGGATTTGATAGCAGTGGTGGGGAAGATATTTTTGCTCTTTGCTTGCGTATGTATGGTGAGAGCGCTTATAAATCTTGTCCTGTAAAGGTTGCGATATGATTGGAAAATTAAAAGGGACCC
This sequence comes from Bartonella birtlesii IBS 325, assembly GCF_000273375.1. Classification (NCBI taxonomy): domain Bacteria; kingdom Pseudomonadati; phylum Pseudomonadota; class Alphaproteobacteria; order Hyphomicrobiales; family Bartonellaceae; genus Bartonella; species Bartonella birtlesii. The sequence goes on along the minus strand of NZ_CM001557.1, from coordinate 295,300 downwards.
TTGAATATATCTTTGATGATCATATCCTTGTTGATGTACACGGGGTGGGCTATGTTGTCTTTGTGTCAAATCGATTGCGCTCTTCTTTACCAGCTGTTGGAGAGGCGTTAAACCTTTTTATCGAAACCCATGTGCGTGAAGAAGCCATTCGCCTTTTTGGTTTTGCTACAAGAATTGAACAAGAGTGGTTTTGTATGCTGCAAAATGTTCCTGGTGTGGGGGCTAAGGTGGCCTTGGCCATTTTGGGCACTTTATCGCCAGATGAATTGGCACAGGCAATTGCTCTCAATGATGTTGCAATGATGAGCCGTGCTCCAGGCGTTGGTAAAAAGGTTAGTGAAAGAATTGTCCGCGAACTGAAAAGCAAAGCTTTGCCTTTTAATGAAAATGCGCTTCGTAGTTCTGCTATTCCTCATTTGGAGATGACAAATCAACCTACAAATGAAGCACTTTCTGCTTTGCTTAAGCTTGGTTTTGAACGAGAAAAAGCAGCGCGGGCTCTTGCTTTAGCGATGAACGCTCTTGAAGGGGAAACGGTTTCTGCCGCTTTGCTTATTCGTCATAGCCTCAAATTGCTTTCTCCTCCTATTTGAGTAAAAGGTTACAATGCACAAAGATGAAGATCAACGCCTGCTGGGTGCTATTCCCCTTCCTAACGATCCAGATCGTTCTTTGAGACCACAAGTGCTCGATGACTTTATTGGGCAAGAAGCTGCACGGGCAAATTTAAAAATATTTATTGAAGCAGCCAAAGCACGCCAAGAAGCACTTGATCATGTTTTGTTTGTTGGACCACCAGGGCTTGGCAAAACAACGCTCTCACAAATTATGGCCAAAGAATTAGGGGTTAATTTTCGCTCTACCTCAGGGCCAGTTATTGCTAAAGCAGGAGATTTAGCTGCTCTCTTGACCAATCTTGAAGAACGTGATGTGCTTTTTATTGATGAAATTCACCGCTTAAATCCGGCAATTGAAGAAATTCTTTATCCAGCTATGGAGGATTATCAACTGGATCTCATTATTGGTGAGGGACCTGCCGCGCGCTCGGTGAAAATTGATCTTGCTAAATTTACTTTGGTAGCTGCAACCACACGTTTGGGGCTGTTGACTACACCATTGCGGGACCGTTTTGGTATTCCAATCCGCCTTAATTTTTATACCATAGAGGAATTGGAATATATCGTTCAACGCAATGCGCGGCTTTTTGCCGTACAGATTAGTGATGATGGTGCCCATGAAATTGCACGCCGTGCACGCGGGACTCCACGAATTGCCGGACGGCTTTTACGGCGGGTTTGCGATTTTGCACTGGTGAGACGGGCAGAAAAAATTGACCGCAAAGTTGCCGATGAAGCACTTTCGCGCCTTGAAGTGGACCATCTTGGGCTTGATCCACTTGATCGTCGCTATTTGCTATCGATTGCCGAAACTTTTTTAGGGGGGCCGGTGGGTATTGAAACTATCGCTGCTGCTCTCTCAGAGCCACGTGATGCTCTTGAAGATATTGTTGAACCCTATCTTCTCCAGCAAGGCTTTATTCAACGCACTGCCCGTGGGCGAATGCTGACAGAAAAAGCTTGGAGCCACCTAGGACTTGTTGCTCCTCCCTCTCAGGTTCCACCACAAAGGCGCACACAATTGCTCGATACAAAGGATAATTCAACATTTCAGGCAACTTTATGGGATGAAGAAGATTAAGGCATTTTCTTTTTTACACAATCCATAAAATAGTTTTATATCATAGTGGGTGGCTTTATATCTGTAATGGGGGGGATCTTTGTGAGCAATATTTGCAAAAAAAATTTAGAGCAGTGAGGATTTTGTGCTCCCACTTCCACTATTTTACCACAAAGGCGCATTCAACTGCCCGATAGATAATATAACCCAATAACTCACAATTTTATAGGATGGGGCAGATGATAGGAACAAAATCTTTTAAATGTAATCATACAAATGGTTTTCATGATTTTCAGGTACGTGTTTATGTTGCTGATACAGATTTTTCTGGTGTGGTGTATCATGCGCGCTATCTGGAGTTTTTTGAACGTGGACGTTCAGAGTTTTTACGTGATACAGGTTTTAATAATAGAATGTTAGCTTCAGGTGTTGAGGGCGAAAAATTGTTTTTTGTTGTTCGTCATATGGATATCAATTTTTCACGACCAGCACAAATCGATCATCTTTTAACAATTAGAACACGCGTTAATCGTATCCAAGGAGCACGTTTTGTTATGGAACAATATATCCTCCATGAAGAGAAGATGTTGGTGACAGCAAAAGTTGAAATTGCTGTCATTAATGAAAAAGGAAAGCCACGCCGCTTACCCAAAGAGCTGTTTTCAACAATTATGCTTTAAAATTGTACTCTGTTAAAGAATTGATTAAAAGTGAAATTATTTTTGTAAATTTAGAAACTATAAAACAATCTGCTTTATTCCATTTAATAAATTACACCTTGTTGTTTAGAGGAACAAAACTATGCCGCAGGTAGAGCTCACGAATCCAGAGATGATTGGGATATTGCATTTGTTTATGCAAGCGGGTTTCGTCGTTAAAATTGTGATGATTTTGTTGCTATTAGCTTCCGTATGGAGCTGGGCAATTATTTTTGATAAAATCTTTACCTATCGCAGAATACGGCGTGAAATAAAAAAATTTGAACGCACATTTTGGTCTGGAAAGGCGCTGGAAGATCTTTATGCAGAATGTAAAAGCCAGCGCATAAATAGTATCTCAGCCGTTTTTATGGCAGCCATGGCGGAATGGAAAAAATCCCTTGAAAAGGGAATTCATACATCAACAAATTTGCAAAGTAGAATCGATAAGGCTATGGATTTGACATTAGGGCGCGAAAGCGCAAAAATAGAATCAAAGCTGGGCTTTCTTGCAACCCTTGGATCTGCGGGGCCTTTTATTGGTCTTTTTGGAACAGTGGTGGGGATTATGGGCTCGTTTCTTTCTATTTCAGCTTCTCAAAATACTTCGCTGGCGATTGTTGCACCGGGTATTGCTGAAGCACTTTTGGCAACCGCTATCGGTTTGTTTGCAGCAATTCCTGCCGTTATTGCCTATAACAAATTGATCAATGAAAGTGCACGAATTATTACACAAATAGAAAATTTTGCCGATGAATTTTCAACAATTGTTTCACGACGTATTGATGAAACACGTACAGCCAATTTATCATCATAAGGGGAATATTTATGGGCGTTTCTGTTGTTTCTTCTGGAAAAAAAACACGTCGACGGCATCATTCGCGCGGTCAGTTGATGAGTGAGATTAATGTGACGCCCTTTGTGGATGTTATGCTGGTGTTGCTCATTATTTTTATGGTTTCTGCACCACTTTTGGTTAATGGTGTTCCCCTCGATTTGCCGCATAGTCAAGCCGGACCTGTACAAATGGACAAGGCTCCCCTCACCATTTCACTTGATGCACAAGGGCGTTTTGCTATTAATCAAGATTATTACGATACATCGGAAGCTTTGATTGCACAGCTTAAAAGCCAATTCGAAACAGATCCTGTACAAAAAAAACAACGTATTTTTGTGCGTGCTGCTAAAACACTCGAATATCAACAAGTGTTAAAGCTGCTTGCCGAACTGCAAAAAGCAGGCTTTTCACAAGTTGCTTTAGCAAGTCTTGCACAATAAGAATATGATAAACCATCACATGTTGTATGCAAAACAAGAGAGAGTGATTAAAAATGCAAGGCATGGAGATGAACAAAGACTCTTATCATAGCATGAAACGAGGCTTGGCTTTATCCCTTGGAATACATGTTATTTTTATTATTTGGGGGGCCATTTCCTTTATTAATCCCGTCTCTTTACCACAACAGTTGGAAGTAATTCCAATCACTCTTGCTCCTTTGAGCCAAGAGCTTTCTTCTCAACAGGGGGCTGTAGATGCACCTTTGCGTGCAATTCCTGCAGTTAAACCCACTATACAACCACAGGAAAAAGAGGATGCACGCCATGTTGGAGAAGGAGAAATGGACAGTCTTATGCCTTTTAAAGAAAAAGAAAAACCTCGATTCATTGAGACAGCATCTTCTTTATTAGGACAAGAAAAAACACCGGAAAAACCTTTAGAAGAATTAACTAAAGCAGAACGAGAAGAAACAAAAATAGAGGCGCTTCCAGAGAGGTTAGAGCAGAAGGTGGAGGCTGTGGCGGAGGCGCTTCCAGAGAGGTTAGAGCAGAAGGTGGAGGCTGTGGCGGAGGCGCTTCCAGAGAGGTTAGAGCAGAAGGTGGAGGCTGTGACGGAGATGCTTCCAGAAAGGCCAGAGCAGAAGGTGGAGGCTGTGACGGAGCAGCCTTTGGAGATAGACAAAAATGAAGAAGTGATATCGCCACAAAAATTGGCTCCGATGGTCAAAAAAACACCTGTAGAGCAAGAAATGAAAGATTCGCAGAAGCATCAAATTGTCTTACCAGAAAAACCTCTTCTTCCACAGTTGAAGCCAAAATCTGCCAAAGATGCTAAAATGCAAAGTGCGCAAGCACGCAATAAAAAAATCAACAGATGAATAATAAGACCATTGAAGATATTTTGGCTATAGAGGAAAATGATCTCTTGAATCGTGCACATACACAAGGTGGGGGTGCAAAACGTTCCAATACACCGGAAGCTTTGGGGGCAAGAAAAAATATTGATGATATCACAAAAATGGCACAAACATTGGTCACTATAGTTGGGGGGTGTATTCAACAGAAGCTTAAACTTGTAGCACTTGGTGGTGATTTGAAAAACCGTCCGGTTGTGCGGTTGCGGTTTACTCTCAATCGTGAAGGAATGGTTATGGGAGAGCCGGTCATTGAACCTTTAAGCGGTGCTAAGAGCCAACAAACTATTATGATGAGGCAGGTGTATGCAGCTGTTTTTTCATGCCAACCTTATGCAGATTTGCCGCGCGATCAATATGATTTGTGGGGCCAGGGCTTTGATTTTAATGTTGATCCCCTTCAAGAAATAACACGATGAGATAAAAATATATTTTTTCTCCACGACCCTCAAAATATATAAAGGATACATACCATGATGACTATGACGAGACATAAATTTTTTTCTTGGTTTATTGTCACTTGCGGTTTGTGGCTTTCGAGTTTTTCATCGGTTCATGCACAACTGAAAGGCACGATTTCTCGTGCTGACTTTAATCCAATTCCCATTGCAATTACCGATTTTATTTCTAATGATTCGATAGGTTTAAAAATAGCAGCCGTCATTACCGCTGATCTTGAAAGGTCAGGGCTTTTTTTACCGCTTGATAAGGCAAGCTTTTTTGAAAAAGTCTCCAATCCCAATCGGCATCCGTCTTTTGCTCGTTGGCAAAAAATAAAAGCACAAGGTTTGGTGACCGGGCAAGTGATAAGAGAAACCGATGGGCGCTTGAGAGTCGATTTTCGTTTATGGGATGTTTTTGGACAGCGTCAACTCAAAGGGCGGCGTTTTTATACCGCTACAGAACGTTGGAGACGGGTTGCGCATATGATCGCCGATGAAATTTATAGCGAAATGACAGGAGAAAGTGGTTATTTTGATACACGGATTGTTTTTATAGATGAAACTGGTCCCCAAAATGCACGTGTTAAACGTTTAGCGATTATGGATCAAGATGGAGCAAATTTGATTTATATGTCTGATGGCAGTGAATTGATTCTCACTCCTCGTTTTTCACCCAAACGGCAAGAAATTACCTATATGGCTTATGAGGATAATCAAATACCTCATGTTTATTTGCAACAAATTGAAATGGGGCAAAGGGAGTTGATCGGAACCTTTGAGAATATGACCATTGCTCCGCGTTTTTCTTCTGATGGACAAAAAGTGATCATGAGTTTGTTGCAAAATGATGGGAGTGCAAATCTTTATACTATGGATTTACGAACCCGTACAATGACGAGGCTTACAACAACTTCTGCTATTGATACATCCGCTTCTTATTCGCCTGATGGGACACAAATCGTCTTTTCATCAGACCGTAGTGGGAGGCCACAAATCTACACAATGGATGCGGATGGTAATAATATCCGGCGTATTTCTTCGAATGAGGGAAGCTATTCTACACCCATTTGGTCTCCACGGGGAGATTATATCGCCTTTACAAAGCAATCAGAGGGACAATTCTCTATCGGTGTGATGCGTCCTGATGGACAAGGAGAACGCATTTTAACTACGGGTTTTCATAATGAAGGACCAACTTGGGCGCCGAATGGACGTGTTTTGATGTTTTTTCGCAAAAATCCAGGTATGGGTCCAAAACTTTATACAATCGATATTACAGGACGCAATGAACGCCAATTGCTAACTCCCAATGATGCTTCTGATCCCGCATGGTCGCCATTGCTGAATATGCAATAAAAATATGGGAAAAATTATGAGATCAAGCACAAAAATAATGGGGAAAGGCAGCTGTTCTTATGCATAAAAATTATCTCTATGATTTCAAGAGGGGTGATTTTTATTCCTTACAGTCACTAAGCGGAAATTGTGATGAAATTTCGCCTCTGTTATGGTTTTGCCACTGGTGAGATTTCTTGAAGAAATTGTCTCTCGTGGTTAAAGAGGCTGATCCAGAAATTTGCGCATCTTATGAAAAAATTCTTGAGAGCGTTTTTATGCTTTTTGCAAAAAATATTTTAAAATCTGTATGAAATACTTCACTTTGCCCCACTTTAATTGTGTGGAGCTTTGTCTTTTTTGGGGGGGAAGAGTTGGTGGTGCAGTGATGGTGCTAGTTGCGCGCTACTTTCATGGTTAAAGGCATGATTAAAGGCATGGTTAAAGGCGTGGTCAAAAGCAAGCGCGCGCAATGATGGTTGCTTAAAGGGTTAACTCGATAATTTTGCTAAAATCTCATCGCTAACATCGAAATTGGCATAGACATTTTGCACGTCATCATCTTCTTCTAATGTGGAAATAAGCCGTAAAACGGATAAAGCTTTTTCTTCATCTACCGGTGCAAGGGTGGAAGCTTTCCAAATCGTTTTGATGGATTCGGCTTCGCCAAGTTTGGCTTCAAGAATTTTAGAAACTTCGCCAATATCTTCAAAGGCGCAGGTAATGTGGTGTCCGGTTTCTTCTGATTGCACATCATCGGCACCTGCTTCTATGGCGGCATCCATGATGTGATCTGCTGTTCCTGCTTCCAGTTTATAGATGATTTCACCAATGCGATTAAACATAAAGCTGACCGAGCCTGTTTCTCCGAGTGCTCCACCTGATTTGGTAAAGGCAGCGCGCACATTTGAAGCGGTGCGGTTGCGGTTATCTGTTAAAGCCTCAACAATGACAGCAACCCCCCCTGGTCCATAGCCTTCATAGCGGACTTCATCATAATTTTCGACATCGGCTCCTGAAGCTTTTTTAATGGCGCGTTCAATATTATCTTTTGGCATCGACTGTGCCTTGGCATTTTGAACAGCAAGCCTTAAGCGTGGATTCATGGCTGGATCAGGAGTTCCTTGTTTGGCTGCAACGGTAATTTCACGTGCAAGTTTAGAAAATATTTTCGAACGCACTGCATCTTGACGTCCTTTACGGTGCATAATATTTTTAAATTGTGAATGACCTGCCATAATTTTCCTTCCAGTTTAAGTTTTTTCCCGGTTACAGTGTCTTTCATTTTAGATGATGAGACGTATTTCACCAGAATAAATGCGCCAAAATATCAAGATGAAGTGATCAAATAAACCCTTTATAAGAAAATTCACCTTAAAGGTAAAGACACCCTATTGAAGATCATTAAAAGAGAGATGTCTTGTCGTCTCATAAAAAACAGGCTATAAGAATATAATTTCATAGCAAAAATGGTTTATTCCATACCTCGCTTTAATTGAACAGTGGGTGAAAAAAACTGATATATTAAGAATGAATAAAGGCTTCAGTGCTCCAGAGTGGGCAATAACCTGCCTCAAATAATACATAAGAGAGGCGAAGTGAGAGGATAAATAAAGATGGCAACGCAACTTTTGATGCCCAAGGCTACAGCTGTTTGGCTGGTTGATAATACTGCGCTTTCTTTTGATCAGATTGCAGAATTTTGCAAATTGCATGTGTTGGAAGTGAAAGCTATTGCTGATGGTGAAGCTGCTCATGGTATTAAAGGTCTCAATCCTATTAATTCTGGACAATTGACACGTAGTGAAATCGCTCGGGTGGAAGCTGATCAGAATGCGCGTTTGAAAATTTCTGAATCAAGAGTGCGCATCCCTGAAAAAAAACGTAAAGGTGCACGCTATATCCCGCTTTCTCGACGTCAAGATCGTCCAAATGGTATCTTATGGTTGGTGACCAATCATCCTGAGTTGAAAGATGCACAGATTGCACGGTTGATTGGGACAACAAAAGCAACCATTGAACAAATTCGGCTGAGAACCCATTGGAATAGCGCAAATTTGGTGCCTTTCGATCCCGTAGGGTTGGGATTGTGTTCACAAATTGATTTGGATTTTGAACTCCAGCGTGCGGCAAAAAATCGTCCTGCTCTCGTTGAGGGTGATAGATCTCTGCTTCCTGCATCTGTAACAGAAAATATTGATCTTCATGAAGAGCCGTTGGAAAATGATCATAATAAGAGTTTTGATGCCGATAAAGTTTTTGCAAAACTCAATGCACTACAAAAAAGCCGCCAGGATGATGATTCAGAAAAAGATGCTTGATGCTAAAAGCATAGCTTCTATGTGCTGAGAAGCTATGCATGAAAAAACAGTCAAGATTTAAATGAAGAGTAAATATAAAAAAGATAATTATAAAAATTTCAGAAAAATTTTTTCTTCGTTAGGAATTTCCAATTATTCTTGAAGCGCTTTTAAAAGAATCTATCTTTTCAATTATTCTGTTTACTCGTTCAAGGAGAATTAATATATGCGCTCTGTCTCCAAAATTATCCTTCATCCTTTAGTGATGATCTTGTTGTTTTCATTGTCTTTGGTTGGTTGTGGCAAAAGGCAGGGTGGTGCATTCAATGCTATGAATGATGCTCATTTAAATGCTGGATTCAACCAGGGGGCACCAGGTTCAGGACAAGAATTTACTGTGAATGTTGGGGATCGCGTGTTCTTTAGCCTTGATTCTTCTTCCATTGATTCTGATGCTGAAGCTGTTCTTATGCGTCAAGCAGAATGGTTGCTTCGTTATCCTTCCTATTCTATTATGATTGAAGGACATGCTGATGAGCGTGGAACGCGTGAATATAATTTAGCACTGGGACAGCGTCGTGCTGTTGCTGTTCGTGATTATTTGGTTTCTCTTGGTGTGTCTACACAACGCATTCAAACGATTTCTTACGGGAAAGAAAGACCTGTGGCAGTATGTGATGATATTTCTTGTTGGAACCAAAATCGGCGTGCTGTTACAACACTTAAATAATATGAACGGTAATTAAAACTCTTAAGGGGAGGAATATATGTCGATCTGTCATAAAAAAAATTGGAAAACTGCCTTTTATATGGCCGTTTTCTTAGCTTGTTCTGCTTCATCTGTTCAAAGCGCAGCGCGCTGGTTTGCCCAATATACTAAAGACGATACGAATTCTCGTGCGGCAGAAAAAGCGGCTGATGCGGTGAAAAAGGCTACTGGTGATGCTGCGGATAAGGCTGATGCGGTGAAAAAGGCTGCTGGGGATGCTGCGGATAAGGCTGGTGATGCGGTGAAAAAGGCTGCTGGTGATGCTGCGGATAAGGCTGATGCGGTGAAAAAGGCTGCTGGTGATGCTGCGGATAAGGCTGGTGATGCGGTGAAAAAGGCTGTTGGTGATGCTGCGGATAAGGCTGGTGATGCGGTGAATAAGGCTGGTGATGCGGTGAAAAAGGCTGTTGGTGATGCTGCAGAAAAAGCGGCTGATACGACTCTTTCTGTTCAGGGGGCGCTTCAAAGTCGAGAGTCTATTTTAGAAAATCAAAAGGTTTTATTTAAAGATTATGATTTGGATAAACTCTTGCATAATATACGAACGGTACTTGAACATAATAATTTGAAAACTGTCCAAAAACAGTTCCATCAGCTTTTTGATAAAAAAGACTCTTCTGTTTACTCTTGTGCTTTCGAGAATGCTGTTAGAGATGAAAGTTTGCCGATTGTAAAAGAACAAATGGATGAGCATAAGGCAATCGGGCGCGAGGAAAATGACACTAAGGCGGAAAGTCGTGGCCATGAAGATCATTTGCAGGAAGCCCAGAATCTTTTAGAGAAAGCGCATAGGACAAGCGATGGTGTTAAACCGCAGCAGGATAATGATGCTTCCCTGGTTTCTTCTAAAGCATTATACAAAAAAGGCTATGATTTTTTCCTTGCTGCCAATTATGTTGAAGCTGAAAAAGCCTTTTGTGCTTTTCAGCAGCATTATAAAACAGATCCTTTGAGTGAGGATGCTTTGTTTTGGTTGGCAGAAGCTTTATTGGGGCAAAAACGCTATCATGAAGCGGCACAGGTTTATCTTAACGTATGGTATGCAGACAAAAAGAAAGCCTACACCTCTGAAATTTTGCTAAAATTGGCAAGGAGTATGGTTGCTCTTGAGCAAAATAAAGAGGCTTGTGCGCTTTTTACAAAAAAAGCAAAACATTCTAAAAACTTAGAGTCCGTTTTTTGTAAATCTCTAAAAAGGGGCGGGGTCGTTCACGGTGCGCATTAGACTAGCAGGAAATCTTTTTAAGACATCGGATTTTATCCAGTGTCAAAAATTGATTCTTGCAGTCTCTGGGGGGAGTGATTCTCTGGCTTTGCTGTTTTTAGTCAAAGACCATTTAAAAACTCTCTCTATTTCTCCGGAAATTATTGCTGTTACCGTTGACCATCAATTGCGTGAAGAATCCGCTCGTGAAGCTTTAATCGTTGCGGAAATTTGTCGTGCTCATCGCATTAAACATGTCACCGTGCGGTGGGAGGGAAAAAAACCAAAGACACATATCGCTTCAAGTGCTCGTATTGCACGTTATGATCTTTTGTTCAAAGAAGCGCAAAAGCAAGGTGCAACGCTTATTATGACAGGGCATACACTCAATGATCAGGTGGAGACTTATCAGATGCGCTCCTGGCGTCTCCAGAAAGGTAAGAATTTGCAGGGCGAAGCTTTTGTGGGTGGGTATGATGGGGCTTATTTTACAGAAGCTGGAGAAAATAGTACGCAAGATAACAGTGTTATTGCCAAAAAAAAACATGGGTTTATGTCTGTGCGTGGATTATCTTGTATGGCGCGTGAGGCGGTGTTGCGTCGAAAAATACGTTTAATTCGCCCTCTGCTTTTAGTCAATCGTCAAACATTGCGTGCTTATTTGCGTTTTAGAGGGAAGAGGTGGATTGATGATCCAAGCAATGAAAATTGCAATTTTGAACGTGTGCGTGTGCGTCAATCATTCCTTCCTCTCAAAAATTTTGCTGATGTTGCTCGAAAGATAAATAAAGCGACATTGAAGCGTCGGCAACAGGCACAAATGATTGCCGATTTGATTTTGGCTCTGGATATCATGGTTGAATATGGACGTTGTTTTATTGCAAAACCTGCACCATTCTTGCAAAAACATCCAGGTTTTTCCTTCGTTGTTGGGCTTTTTGCTGTGTTGATGGGAGGGGGTTTTTATTTGCTCTCTGGGAAAAAATTAATCACGCTTATGCAAAAATTCTCTTGTTATACATCAAAAAAGCAGCGTTTTACTTATGCGGGATCTGTTATTGAATATAACAATAGTGGAATCGCTCTTTGGCGCGAATCTCGAAATATGAAAGAGGCAATTGTTGAGCCAAAAACAACCTTTTTATGGGATGGGCGCTATCAAATTACCAACTGCGGTGCCAATGCCATAAAGGTTGGAGCAGCGGGTTTACAGCAGCTAAAATCTCTCTTAAAAAACAGCTCTTTCGATTGTGATCCTCTTCATTTTCCTTCTTTACAATCTTTATTAATGATCTCAAATGAGAAAGGATATGATATTCCAGAATTGACGGATCAGGCTGTTTTTCAACAAGATATTATCGTGAAACGTATTATGGCGCCTTTTGAGTGGATTTTTTTACGCGAAGATGCTGCTTTTGTGAATATTGTGGAACCTTTTTTTAATATTGAGGTGAAAAGATAAAGAAAAATCACTCTAAAAGGCAATAAACATTCTCTCATCCCTTGGCAAGGGGCAGACAAGGTTATATGTTAAAGGGAAATATTAAAAATATATATTTAATTAAGTGGGCTAAATATGAATTCCAATTACCGTTCTCTCCTGATTTGGGGAGTTATTGCCTTGATTTTGATTATATCTTTTTCTCTCTTTAATGGAGATAATCAGCGCTCTGGAGGGGGAGAGGTTTCTTATTCCGAATTTTTACAAAAAGTTGAAAATAATGAGCTGAAGTCTGTGACCATTCAAGGTCAAAAATTAACAGGACAAACTATTGAGCATAGAACTATTTCAACCTATGCTCCACGAGATCCAGGTTTGATACAAAAATTGGAAAACAGAAATGTAAATGTTAAAGCTGTTCCTGAAAGCTCTGGCAATAGTATTTTTCTTAATCTCCTTTTTTCTTTGCTGCCTGTTATTATTATTGTTGGGGCGTGGGTCTTCTTTATGCGGCAAATGCAAAGTGGATCACGCGGCGCAATGGGATTTGGAAAATCAAAAGCAAAATTGCTTAACGAAGCGCAGGGGCGTGTTACTTTTCAGGATGTTGCTGGGGTGGAAGAAGCAAAGCAGGATCTGCAAGAGATTGTCGAATTTTTACGTGAACCCCAAAAATTTCAACGTTTAGGGGGGCGTATTCCACGTGGTGTTTTGCTGGTGGGGCCTCCAGGAACGGGTAAAACTTCGCTGGCGCGCTCGGTGGCTGGTGAGGCTAATGTGCCCTTCTTTACCATTTCAGGGTCTGATTTTGTTGAAATGTTTGTTGGTGTTGGTGCAAGCCGTGTGCGCGATATGTTTGAACAGGCTAAAAAAAATGCTCCCTGTATTATCTTTATTGATGAAATCGATGCTGTGGGACGTCATCGTGGTGCTGGACTTGGAGGTGGAAACGATGAACGTGAACAGACCTTAAATCAGCTCCTTGTTGAAATGGATGGTTTTGAACCCAATGAAAGTATTATTCTTATTGCTGCAACGAACCGTCCTGATGTACTTGACCCTGCTTTGTTAAGACCGGGGCGTTTTGATCGGCAAGTGGTTGTGCCAAACCCTGATGTTTCTGGGCGTGAGCAGATCTTGAAAGTGCATGTACGCAACGTGCCTTTAGCTCCTAATGTTGATTTGAAAATTTTGGCAAGGGGAACACCAGGCTTTTCTGGTGCTGATTTGATGAATCTTGTCAATGAAGCGGCTCTTATGGCTGCTAGTCGCAATAAACGAGTCGTGACTATGCAAGAGTTCGAAGACGCCAAAGATAAAGTAATGATGGGGGCTGAGCGTCGTTCAACCGCCATGACACAAGAAGAAAAAGAACTCACAGCCTATCACGAAGCAGGACACGCTATCGTGGCTCTCAATGTGCCTGTTGCTGACCCCGTTCATAAGGCAACAATTGTGCCAAGAGGAAGAGCTTTGGGGATGGTAATGCAATTGCCTGAAGGTGATCGTTATTCCATGAGCTATCGGTGGATGATTTCTCGTCTGGCTATTATGATGGGAGGACGCGTTGCCGAAGAATTAAAATTTGGCAAGGAAAATATCACATCGGGTGCTTCTTCCGATATTGAACAAGCAACAAAATTAGCACGTGCTATGATTACACGGTGGGGTTTTTCTGATCTGCTTGGCAATGTGGCCTATGGTGATAATCAGGATGAGGTCTTTTTAGGCCATTCTGTGGCACGAACACAAAATGTCTCTGAAGAAACAGCACGTATGATCGATGCTGAGGTGCGTAAACTTATTGATGATGCTTATAAAAATGCTACCAACATTTTGAAAACAAAAAACAAGAATGGTTCGCTTTGGCGCAAGGTTTGTTGGAATATGAAACTTTAACGGGTGCTGAAATTAACGAAGTTATTGCTGGGAAACCTCCTTCACGAACCCAGAAAGATGAAGGTGCTTCTGTGCGCACTTCTTCTGTGCCTAAGACTGGAACAATAAAAGCAGAGTCTCGTATACCAACCGTTGAAAAAACAAATACTGATGAGGCGGACATCAATAAAGCGAAGGCTGATAAAACTACTTCCGATAAAGCAGAAACTCAAGTTGGAAAGAAAACGACATCTGGTGGTGATGCATCTCATGATATGGAGAAAAATACGCGAAGCGCAAAAAATTCTACTAAAACAGTAAAGCGTTCTGCAAGTAAAGCCAAGCTTGGAAAAAAATCTAGTGCTACGGGGCATGATAAAGAAAAACAAAAGCCTTCTGATGATGCTTGAGTGTTGATTTTTAGAAAAGATTTTAAGTATTTTTTTGAGAGAGGCGCAAATTTTATTTGTGCTTTTCTCAAATAATGGGGGAGAATGTGAGAGCCGGTGCATTGGTGAGCGCGGACTTGCAGTGTGGAGATTGGGTGGGAACTGGATTGTTGATGGTGATGTGCTTGTGGTAGGAAAACTGAAGCTTGAGGGGAGTGTTTTTATGACAGAGCGCTTGTTCTTTGGCTTTGTTAAAAGGAAAAGTCTGGGGATGAAATCTGTGAAATAATTGAGATAATAGAGTTGGATAAGGAGAACGCAGAAACGTAAGTGATGGGGGAGGGGTGCTTATTATTAGAAACAAATATTTGTTCTCAGCGTTGGGATTTTTGGTGAGAATGGTTTTTTGGAAATTCGAAAAAGAAGAAGGGAAGATGAATCATTTGATCAAATGGGGGATCTCGCTGTTCTAGGGATTTGGCTCTGAACAGACAGTAAGAGAAAAGCTGTACATAAAGGAAAAGGCATGGCACAAAAATATTTTGGTACAGACGGAATTCGGGGGAAAGCCAATGTTTTTCCTGTGACACCGGATTTTGCCATGAAAGTGGGCATGGCTGTTGGGGTTTTGTTTCGCTCACAACGTCAGTCACGTCGTGTGGTGATTGGTAAGGATACTAGGTTATCTGGCTATATGTTAGAAAATGCTTTGGTTTCAGGATTTACAGCTGCTGGTATGGAGGCTTTTTTGTTGGGACCTGTGCCAACACCTGCTGTGGCGATGCTTTGTCGCTCTTTGCGCGCGGATCTTGGCGTGATGATTTCTGCTTCTCATAATCCCTTTTATGATAATGGAATTAAACTTTTTGGTCCTGATGGTTTTAAGCTTTCCGATGATATGGAAGCAAAAATTGAACAATTAATTGATACAGATCTTTCAAAATCTTTAGCAGGTTCTGCCGAAATTGGTTATGCAAAACGGGTTGAGGGAGATATCTACCGTTATATCGAATATGCTAAGCGGACCTTGCCACGGGATGTGCGTTTGGATGCTTTGCGCATCGTTGTCGATTGCGCTAATGGTGCTGCTTATAAAGCGGCGCCACGGGCTCTGTGGGAATTGGGAGCTGAGGTGTTTGCCATTCATGATACACCAAATGGTACCAATATTAATCAGAAATGTGGATCAACCGATTTGGCTTCCTTAAAACAAAAAGTGCATGAAGTTCGTGCTGATGTGGGAATTGCTCTGGATGGGGATGGAGATCGCGTTCTTTTGGTGGATGAAAAAGCACAACCAATTGATGGCGATCAATTGATCGCTGTAATTGCTGAAAATTGGCATAAAACGGGACGTTTGCAATGTAATGGCGTGGTTACAACCATTATGTCAAATCTTGGATTGGAGCGCTTCTTAAAATACAAAGGCTTGGATCTCGTGCGGACAAGTGTTGGGGATCGCTATGTGGTCGAGGCTATGCGCCAAAAAGGATATAATGTTGGTGGTGAAGCTTCTGGACATATTATATTGAGTGATTTTGGTACAACTGGTGATGGGTTGGTGGCTGCTTTGCAGGTGTTGGCTTGTATGCAGGAAAGTCAAATCCCTATGAGTCAATTGTGTCGGCGATTTGAGCCTGTGCCGCAGATTTTAAAAAATGTAACCATTAAAAATAAAAATGTGCTGAAAAAGAATCCCGTTAAAATGGCAATAGATCAAGCAACACAACGTTTGGGAAAAGATGCACGATTGGTTATTCGTGCTTCTGGAACCGAGCCGGTTATTCGTATTATGGCCGAAGGTGATGCACGGGAAATTTTGGATGCTGCCGTGCAAGAGGTTAGCCAAGTTATCACACATCATGATGCACCGGTGGATGCTTGTGCTCTGGGGAATCTTGAATTTTTGCGATAATTTGTGGCATTCTTAAGCACGATTTTTAGCAGAGGGGGTGTATTCTGTTTTTGTAAGCCCGCTCATGAGCGCCATGATGGTAGGGGGGCGAGAAGTTTTACAGGATATTTTGAAGAAAAGTCTCTTTAAGGGGATGCCCTTGAGGCAAAACTGGCAAATTTGTTGGTTGAGGAGAGGGATAAAAAGCAGTGCTTTTTAAAAAGGAGTGTTGGCGAAAAATAGGGGTGAGAGGTTTGTTTTTCTGGAATCAAGCTGATTTCCTGAATGATAGCTGTGGGTGGTGTGTAAGATTTTATTGATGTTGCCATACAGGAGGTGATGGAGGGTATCATAAGGATATTCTGAGGGGGATATTTTTAAGAAGTTTTGGATGGTTGTCTATCGTTATCACAGTGTTATGATTTTGCTATGAATACTGCATATGCCCTAGAGAAGACACCCTTTTTTATTCATGTAGATCAATCATACATAAAAGCGGTTTTATAGATATGTAAGGAATGTGATAGAAAAAGTTTGAGACTTTATTATTTGCTGCTTGGTGGAAAATCAACTTTTTAGAATGAATCTTGCTATGATAGGAATAAAAAAGGTGTCTTCTCTCTTTGAAGAAAGAAAACACCGGGGGGTTAAGGGTGCACAATTGCATATCTTAATCCGAAAAGTGATTTTTTTTATCTTTTTTCCACAGAAAAAAGCTTGCAAGTCCAAGAATTGGAATGCTCAATTTGGCAAGAGGGAGATGTTTGCTTAAAAGCGCAAGGCTGGAAACTGTGGCATCTGTCATAAGCTGATGGCGTCTTTCTTCTGTTTTCTTTTGTTGATCATAGTTTTGATATGCTTTGAGAATGCGGCATATGAAAATAGCTATGCCTGCAAGAAAAAGCCAAATGAAAAACATTGTGATAGCTGCCGTTATAGGTTTCATGATCGAACATAGAGCAATAAAACCAATGATAGATAAAAAAAGTAGCGATATAAACAATGAAATGCCAATAAACCCATAGCAAATTGCTTGAAGGCGGACTTGCTTAACAGTGCTTTTTAACCCTCCACCGACAAGGTGGTTTAAAAGGGGAGTGATAAATTTATGCATTGTTTAACGACGCAATAATTGAGCAAGAATAAAACCAATGCCTGCTGAAAACAAAACGCTTTTGCCAGGGTTTTTACGAACGCATTCATTTATGGTTTGTTCAAATTCACCAATCTTTTCTTTGGCTTGAGACATTATGTCTTCGCTGTTTTCTTTGGCGGAATTATACAGTTTTTCCGCTTTATTTTTAGCGGCACTCAACTTGCTTGCACCAAGATCTGTTAATGTTTCTGTTATTCCTGAAATTTCACTGTGTAATTTTTCTAAATGTCCTTGTAGATTTTTTTCTGATGCTACTTTGTTATTCTTTGGTGTTTTATGATTTGCCATGATGCTTTTCCTTCTGATTCAGCTGATTTAGCATTGCTCGGTATTTGTGTATTCATAGTGATCATTTGCTTTGGAGTAAAAATTTTCACTGCTGTGGTAACGTCAAAGGCTTTTTTAAGTTCCCTCTTTTGGTGCAATTTAAAATTATTTTGCCGAAAATAAGTCTTATTTGGGAATTGTCTGAAGAAATCTCGAGTGGCTCTTTTATCCGTGGGAAGTTATAGTGGGAGATTGCTATTTATCGCTATCCTTATGCTGATAAAACTTGTCATCATTTATGTGTTTGGCAGATCTCAATGTTGTTCTTGCTGCTCTTATGGGGACGATGTGGTTTTTTAGCAGTTATGGGTTTGATGCGTTTATTGTTTTTTTGGGCAGTTATGGATTGGCTCTTTGAGAAATTATCATTATAAATCAATCTTTGAGATCATATGTAACTTGTCATTCAAGGCGTTTTGCAACATAATTTATTTTGTTTGATAAAGTTTTTGTAAATTTGCAAAAGAAAAATTTCTTAAAAAATTCCTCTTGAAAGAGGGCCTTTCTGAAATAAAACTATACTTGATTTATCAAGTTTTATTTTTTAAGACAGATACAGAGTGACGTTAACAGGGACGGGGCGTTGTGGGAAAGTGCTGCTACGGGGGCTGATGACACAGCTGTGAAACCAAAAAGTGAAAACCACAATCGTGTGAGACAAAAATGGAATCTGAGACCGTACCTTTAGAGAGTGCATCTGCTGGATTGGCTGTGTATGATCTTTCTCCCTTTGCTATGTTTATGGCAGCTGATTTTGTCGTGAAAGCTGTGATTGTTCTGTTGTTGCTTGCTTCTCTCGTTTCTTGGACAATTACTTTTGTTAAAATTGTTGAAATTACTCTTGCAAAGCGAAGAGTGCGCCATGAACTTCATTTAACCCTTAAGGCTCAGACCCTTACGCGTTTGGCTGCTAGCTTGAAAGAAAGCAAAGGAGCTGGTGTGCTCTTTCTTAAGGAAGTTCTCAAAGAGGTCTATCTTTCTACACAACAGGTTCATTTTGCCGGTGGTGAAGGAACTGGTGGAAGTGCCCATGAAAGAACAAGTGCAAGGCAAGAAATACAAAAGGAAGTCTTGCAACAGGGGGGACACAGCGTTGCTGATGAATATCCCTTCTTTTATAATGAAATTGATCGCTATGGTGAGGTTGCACGTGATGTTCGTGAAATGAATGAGGGTGTAAAGGAAAGGGTTCATTCGTTGTTGTCACGCTGTTTGCTGGCTGCTGTGCGACGTGTTGCCTATGGAAGTGCTGTTCTTGCAACCATTGGTGCACTTGCCCCCTTCGTTGGTTTGTTTGCCACCGTTTGGGGAATTATGAATTCTTTTATCGGTATTGCTCAGTCTCAAACAACGAGGCTTGATGTGGTGGCTCCTGGAATTGCCGAAGCTTTACTGGCAACGGCTATCGGGCTTTTTGTGGCTATTCCTGCTGTGGTGATGTATAATAGCTTGATGCGTGCTTTGAGCGGTTATCGCAATGATTTGGGCGATATTGCTGCCGCACTTGAAAGACTTTTGAGCCGTGAATTGGATAAACATAGACAACAGATGAGTCATAAAAAATGAAAGTAGGTTTTAATGATGATTTTGATTCCAGTGAGAGCGGATTGCACAGCGAGATCAATGTAACCCCTTTTATTGATGTTGTATTGGTGTTGCTTATTGTTTTTATGGTTGCCGCACCTTTGGCAACATCAGCTATCCCTGTGCAACTTCCTTCTATAACCCAAGCGCCTCTCACCCCTCAACCTGATGAGCCCCTTTATGTGACTCTGCAAAAAGATCATGCGCTTTATGTGGGTGATCATCTTGTAAATCAAACAACTTTTGTGGAATCTTTGCTCAAGCAAACAAACCAAAATCGAGAAACTCGAATTCTAATCAAAGCCGATAGCGAAATCGATTATGGTGCTGTGGTGGATTTACTCAATCAAATCCGAACTGCTGGATATAGTAAAGTTGGTCTTATGGGGTTGCAAAAATCTTCTAATGTTGCGGCAAGAAGTGCGGTAAGCCCTAAAATAGGAGGGGAGGATAGCGGAAAGAATATGATAGGTGCTGGGGCAATCGCAAGCGATGTGGTAAATACCAAAAGCACTGTAGTGGGACCTGTTGCTCCTGTCGAGTAAAAAACTGGTCATCAAGAGTTCTCTTTTCGTTTATGTTGCTATAAAAATACAGAGTGATTTTGCTTGCTTCTCTTTCTTGCTTCTCTTTCTTGGGCCGCCTTTTTGAGCTGCTGCAATTGCACAAAAATTTGCCAAAATAATCGACGCGATAGCTGCTTTTGTACTGTTTTGTTTTATGGATAACGCCTTTCTACCGACAAGTGATGCGCTAGACTTTTTTGGCATTCTTTCCTTATGACGGCTCAATATTTTCGCGCTGTATTTTTTGCGCTTGCGTGTGTGATGATATGTGGCCTAAGCTTGAAGCACGGATGCATTGTGCTTCCTTTTGCGTAGTTGAGCATTGTCGGAATCAATTTGTGCCGCTTTCGTGGAAAGATGTCTTTCTTCCCTGTGAATGCGCTGTTTAAGTTTGTCCTGTTGAGCCAAATCCACCTGTGCCACGCTCTCCCATATTGCTTAAGCTGTTTTTTTCATCTGGTTCAATGGCACAAACATCGACTTGAGTCACTGGTGCTATGACCGTTTGTGCAATGCGCATGCCGCGTGTAATGGAGAAGTTTTCTTGCCCCAAATTGATGAGAAGTACTTTGACTTCACCACGGTAATCGCTGTCAATTGTTCCTGGGGTGTTTAGGCATGTAATGCCATGCTTTAAGGCTAAACCAGAGCGTGGACGTATTTGTGCTTCAAACCCGGCAGACAAGTGAAAGATGAGACCCGTTGGAATAAGGGCGCGCTGCCCTGGAGCAAGAGTGAGTGTTTCTTCTTCTCCAATTGCTGCTCGTAGATCAAGACCAGTAGAACCCGCTGTGGCATAGCGGGGAGGTTCTAGACCTTGCCCATGTTCAAGATACTGGATTGATAAGGTTACCTTTTGTGCAAGGTGAGATGATGTATTCGACGAAGAGGGGGGTGGCTTTGGGCTGTTCAGGTGCGTATAGGGCATGGTCAAAGCATCTCCAAAATGTACAAAATAAACACAACTTTAACAAAAAATTGCTTTTGAAACAAGCAGCTAAAGACTGAGGGAGGCGAGAGATTCCACTGCTTATTTTGTATGGTAAATGCTTTTTTTCTATAGTGTTTTTATATACTACCAATGAAAATACCCGTAGCGAAAACGAGAGCTCCACCAATGAGAACCTGTAAAGATGCGCGCCAAAAAGGAGTCGACATAAATTTGTTTTGAATCCAAACTATCGCCCAGAGTTCGAAAAAAACAACAATAAAGGCAATAATTGTTGCAACGTAAAAAGAGTTGATCAAATAGGGAAGTGCGTGTCCTAATCCCCCTATCGTTGTCATAACGCCGCTGGCAATCCCTCTTTTCAATGGAGAACCACGACCTGATAATTTTCCATCATCATGGGCTGCCTCTGTAAAACCCATTGAAAGACCTGCTCCAATTGAAGCCGAAAGCCCTATCAAAAAGGTTTGATGTGTATCACCAGTGGCAAAAGCTGCTGCAAAGATTGGTGCAAGGGTGGAGACAGAGCCATCCATTAAGCCAGCAAGACCAGGTTGAATCCATGTTAAAAGCAGCTGTCTGTGCGTTTTTGATGGTTTTTTTGTGGTTTGATTTGCCGTTTTGCTTCGAGCATTCTTATGAGATTTTTTTCTTGTGACAAGAGCATGATTTACAAGAGCACGATGCGCACAGGCTGAATCTATCACTTTCGCGTGATTGCCACAGGAAAGATACATAAGCTGCTTATAATTTTCAAGTTCTTGCA
Organism: Bartonella birtlesii IBS 325; assembly: GCF_000273375.1. Classification (NCBI taxonomy): domain Bacteria; kingdom Pseudomonadati; phylum Pseudomonadota; class Alphaproteobacteria; order Hyphomicrobiales; family Bartonellaceae; genus Bartonella; species Bartonella birtlesii. The sequence continues at coordinate 273,732 of NZ_CM001557.1, read as the reverse complement.
GGCCCATTGCTGTAAAAATTGCTGCTTGCTTGGAAGAATAAGGTGCTAGGGCTTTGGCATATTTTAAATAAAAAGCGGCATGGCGTTGTTTTGCTTTGAGTACTTGAATGGCCATTTTTTGTGCTGAACGAAAGGACAGAGCTTTGCGTTGTACGAATGAAAAAAACAATCTCAACATTTTCTGGTCCTTTGTACTTTAGAATTATTCTAAAGATATAAGAGAAAAAAGATGAATGTCAATCTAAAATTAAAATATTGTAAAAAGACTGCGAAGCGAAAAGAGCAGCTCTGATGTGTCAATTATGATGTGTGAGGAAGCTAAAAACTGGTGAGATAAGAGATAATAAGTCAGCAAGAAAAGCGTCTGTGAAACAATCAGAGCAAAATGCCGAAAAGAGAAATCTTGGTGATGCTGCTAAGGAATTTTGGTAATGAATAAGGAGGAGAAAATGCGGTGCTGGCTATTGGGGCTTGGTGGTATGTGGGGAGGCTTGAGGCTATGGGACCTGCGTTGTGGGAAGTTTGATGGTTGGTGTTGACTCATGGGAGAAGAGGGTATGTGCTTGTTGATATTTTTTAAACCTGAGAGGAATTCTTCGCTGCAATATAGAAATTAAACAGGTTAAAGAGGCAGGCAGCGGTATGACAAAGGCAATATGAGAGAAAAATAAAGCGCACGGATGCTTAATTAGAAAAAGGGTGGATGTTGTGTCATGTTATCGTACAAGGCAATAAGAGAGCTGGAGTGAATCCCCTTATCTATAGTTTTGACAATGAAAAAAGACCTGAAGAGGATGATATTTACGAAGTAGGTTGCCTCATCCTTGCAAATTGCTTATCGAGAGATGATAAAAGCAGGCAAAGAGGGAAAATGAAAGGTAGAATGGCTCTATGATCGTGTTGTCATGGCGAATGGTTTTTGTAGCGGCAAAATCTTCTGTTTTCTTATTTTCTAGATGATTTGAAAGAATGGCTTTTATGATGCGGTAAGAGACCTAAATTGTTATTCTTTAAGACTGATTCTGGTGGCGTTAAGAATCACAAATGTCAGTTTCAAGATTCGGTGCATCCACGATATGCTCTGAAGTTTGCTGCAGCTGTGGCGGTATGGAAAGTGGTGAGCGGGGCTGAGAGTGGCAAAATTGTTAAACAAACACTTGCAAAATGGCTGCAACAGAATGCGGATCAATATAATTTACGCGATAAGAAAAATAATAAGTTAAAAAAGGGTGTTATTGAACAGCTGGCAAATTTTGCTCATTGGAAATCTATCGGAGGTGCTCCTAAGATATTTGTAAATTAATTTTATCAGAAGGAAAAACAAAAAGATCACTAAAATTGTGCTGCTTTTTTGATAATTTTGAAAATAATTCCCCATTTTGGGGGAGTTTTTTACTTTTTTCCCCTAGATTATAAGAAATTGTTTTTTAATGAAGATAATTTTATAGTGCTTTAATAGCTGTGCAGAAGGGGAAAAATAGATATTGTTAGGCAATAAAATTTACCTTGTAGTTTTCGTAACTTACCTCTCTATTTTTGTTTGGTTTTTTTAAGCATTGTTCAATTCGGATCCATGAAAATGGAGCTGAACATGATTCAAATATTTTCTTTTTTACGGTGCGTGAATGCACAAAAAATTCTCAAGTAAGTGCACCGATATTGGGGTAGTCTGTTGCCGATAAGGTGGTGATGGAGAAACCGTTTAGAATAGGTATATTATTCCGTTGGCTTAAGTTTGAATTTGTATCATTGTTATGGAAAAGATCAAAGCTGAGCATCATGTGCTCTTTGTATAAAGAAGCCTTGCCATCTATGAGTAGGTAAGGATTTTTGAGTGGGTAAGGATTTTTGAGCGGGTAAGGATTTTTGAGTAGGTAAGGATTTTTGCTTAAAGCAATTTGCACAGTGGTGAAATTTGCTCTATGGCTTAATCTTAAAAAATATCTCACGATAAATCATTATGAAAAGATGAAAGAAAATAGGTGTATGGCGCGGTCGTTATGGGGTGATATGCTGTTTTGTGCATGCTGCTGCTGATTATCAATATTTAGGAATGATAAGCGTATTTAAGGTGATAGGGCAAAGGAGAATATATGCTGCCAAAAGGATATGTTTGGGGAAAATAAAGCTAACACTTAAAATTGCTTTTTTTAGATTTCAGATTTTAGAGAAAATTTTTACCTATCCTTTATAGATTGCAAAAAAAGAGATATTAAGAGCAGAAGAATTTTTGCAGTAAAACAAATTAATCAAATCTATAGGTTTCTTTATCTATGTGGGGTTTAATGAAGGGAACATTTTTGCTTTTATGAGAAATGTTCCCATTTGCTAAGAATTTTTCTGCCTGTAATGGTTGTGATATTGTTGGATGCCTTAAATGACCACTGTATAGCTTAAATTGTATAGCTTAAATGACGAAAGGAGTGGTTTCCCACTCCTTCGTTCCTATCTCCCCTTGCGGGGAAGCGGCCACCATTGCTGATGCCGTATATGCCTATTTATATAGGCTTATTTTTAAAAAAAGTCAATGATATAAACGGGGTAAATGTTTGAGCATAAGAGCGATAACTTTATGAAACTCTTTTTCCGATAACCTTGGAATGCTACGTGAACAACTCAGACGGCTTACCGAAACTGTTGTTACATAATTGCAGATAATCCATGCTTTTTTATGTTCTATTGGAGATTGTAGGGCATAAGCTGCAGGATTATTTGGTTGCGATTTTGTTGAAAATGGCAAAACTGTAACATTGCCGTAGAGTTTTGCATTCTTAGAGAGCACTAAAACAGGGCGCTTTTTCCAAAATTCAGGTAAGATCGAATCATGAGGAAAATCGCACCAAAAAACCTGCCTAATACGGGGAGCCGATTTGATACGGGGTTTTATATGAGGGGGTTTTCTATAAGGAGCATTTAAATCCCCCAATTTGCTATGTTCTTGCCATGCGCTATGATCATGTTCCATCACAATATGCGGTGCTTCAAGGTGACAGATATCTAAAGCGGTGAGCAAGGGAGGGGTAATGGGAGGCGTTGTGTTTTTATCCTCAGGCATGGTTGACCATTCAATATTTATTGGTCCCCTCACGCATTATTCGATAGCTTTTCCACCGCCGGTTTCTATCAAAATATTGTTTGTAAGTACAGAGAGGCAAAATAATAAAATACAGCCATATTTGTTTGTTTTTATCAATGCGGCTTAGAAAGAAAATTTGAGAACGAAATTAAACCTACAAATGTATGACAAAGAAAGCGTAGGGATCTTTTACAATAAGCAGGAAGTTATTCTTGCTGTTGTAAAGTGGGGAGTGGTATGATGTTTGTGGACGCGTGTGAAAGAGGCAATTTTTGTGTTTGGGGCTTTGTGCTATACGCTGTTTTATAAGCAAATATGCTGTGCATGAGGAGCATGCGGTGGTTGTTATGTTTTATAGTCTGAAAGCAGCCCTTTTGAAGCAATATAAAAACTAGCAAGCATGTAAAAAAGGCTGGCAAGAGCATTCCAACCAGCAAATGAGAGAGAAAGAAAGCGCAGGGAGGCTTCAGAGCAAGCTGGGGGGTAGATGTTGTTTAATTGATTCAAAAGCTGGTTGACATCTGTTGTTCTGCTTGTTGCACTTGAACCACAGCTGGAAGGCGCTGGCCAAAAGCCATATTCAATGCCTGTATGGTAAATTGCTAAAACAAGGCTGATTGTCATTAAAATAAAAACACAAAAAAATAAAAGTTGTACCCAAGAAGAAATGCGAAAAAACCATGCCGCAAAACCTGCTAAAAGCAAAAAAGGTAGTGCACTGTAATAGGGTAAACGTTCAATCAGACATAAATCGCATGGAAGATATCCACCAATATATTCAAAACCAAGCGCTAAGCCTATTGTGCTTGAGAGGCCAAAAGCCAGAAAAAAAGCCCATAAACTTTGCTCTTTTCTGCTTGGCTCATGATGAAGATGTTTGTGAAAAATGTGCCGCAAAGACAAAGTGCCTACCATTGCATTTGTTCCTTAAAATAAAAGGTGCTTGTTTATACAAATAATAAAAATTCCATAGACAAGTAGGAGATTTAAAAAACCAATCAAGAGCATCCATTTGAAATTTCGGAAAAGAAAATCCATGGCTTTTTTCCCAAAATGCTGAATAAGCCATGCTAGAAGATAAAAGCGAGCTCCCCGCGCAAAGAAACAGGTGATAATAAAAAGCCCAAGATTAACACCCATGACACCTGCTAAAATCGTGATAATCTTGATTGGGGGGATGTGTAAAAAACCTGAAGTGATTAATAAAATAACCAAAAATTGTAATGTTGCCTTGTTCTTAAGGGCTTCAAAATTTTCAACTCTACCGTAAAATTCTAAAATCGGTTTGGCAAGTGTATCATAGGCAAAGTGTCCAATAAACCAACCAGCAATGCCGCCCAAAACAGAGCAAATAGTGGCAATAAAAGCATAGCGATAAACCCGCTTGGGATAAACAAGCCCCATGGGGATATATAAAATATCTATCGGAATTGGAAAAACAGAACTTTCAATAAAGGCAATAAATCCAAGCCAATGGGGCGCCGTGGGCCGATTTGCTAAAGAAATAGTCCAATGTTTTAATCTCTTTAATATCATGAAGGCTTTCATAAGTCTAATAGGTAAAGACTTTACCAATTGTTCGCTATAAATCCAATCAAACAAATAATTTAAAGATTCTTAAGGATATTCTATACAATGGATGAGATAAAAATCATATGGATTCTTAAAAAACAAAAAATCTGTTGTTGACGAATCTGTCCTTCTTCATATAGTGCAAAGAAGTGTTGGGCTGTTCTGTCCCTTAACTCATAATATGCGGGTGTGGTGGAACTGGTAGACGCGCCAGACTCAAAATCTGGTTCCGAGAGGAGTGTCGGTTCGAGTCCGACCACCCGCACCACTGTTCATTCTTTCCCTTGTTGCCCATAAATCTTCCGTTCTTTGAAGGTTTGTGGTGTTTTTTGTTGCTCTTTACCACCATGAAAAAGCTATATTCAACAATATCAAGACAAGGTTTTATCAAGACAAGGTTTTGTTGTTTCTTGCGGTTTGCTTTTGAGGCATGCAAATATATAAAAATAATAAGTGTTGAAATATCAATTTGATGGGTAAAAAAATATTCTCAATGGGTTTTAAGTCTTCAATTGTTAACAGAAAAAATAACCATTCTGCCTTTTTGTGCTGCTTGTATGATAAAGTGCAAAGTTGAATGGGAGTTTCAAAAACAGAATTTACCCAAAAGTTTGTCAGGGTATAAATAAAGAGCAGGAACACTGTTTTAAGTTAAGTAACGTATAGATTTATGAAAATAATTCATTTTTTGCAAATTGCATGATGATGAATTGTCCTGATTAAAGGCCTCTCTTCTTATCTTGTTGTTGGGCGGGAAAAATCTGCGCTCTTTATGGTGAAGAAAAAGCGCAGTGAAACAATCTGCCACATTTTGTTGTATGGGAAATTAAAGTGGGTTGGTGCTTATCTTTATCAATGAAAAAACCCACTTCCAGGTGGGTTTTTTCATGATGCGATTTTGTAAGAAACTAGAATTTATAAGCAAGACCAATGCGGAAATCATTGGTTTTATGACTCATTTCAAGCTTACCATTTGCAAATTTCTTCTGACCAAAATCTGAATAACGATATTCTGCACGTGCAATAATATTATTCGTTATGGCAAAATCAAGACCGCCACCAACTGTATAACCAACCATCGTTTGTGCTTCATTTAATACATCACCAGAAGCAAATATTGTCGTCATGTCTTCTTGGGATTTTGATAAAAGTGACATGGTATATTGCATCTGTGCATAACTAATACCAGCTGCCACATAAGGCATAACACGATCAGAAGCAAAACCAAGACGTACGCGTGTAGCACCAGCCCATTTTTCTTTCAAGCTAACACTGCTTACAACAATATCACCATAATTGGGTATGGTTTCATCTTGAGCAGCAGGCTTTATGATAGGAATACCAGCTTTTTTAAATACTGCATTAATAGAATCTAAATCATCTAGAATTTTTTCCCATCATCTGTTTTTGTGTCTTTCTTGTTAGACCACATCATGTCTGTATCAACGCCGACAACAAAGTTATTACCTAAATGGATATTAGCTCCACCATAAAGACCCGCTATAAGACCTGAGGGTTGAGGTGATAAATTCTTATCAACCCAAGCCCATTTACCAGTGGTTGCATCTTGAGAATAATTTAAAGCACTTTTACTTGAAAAACTCCCGATCTGTCCTCCTAAATAAAGACCGGTCCAAGAAAAAGCCGGCGCAACTCTAATCGGTGTGACAGTTGGCGCAACTCTTGATTTTGTTTCTTGAGGCATTACGATATCAGCTGCTTGCACGCTAGAAGTTGCCATTAAACCTGCAAAAAACATTGTAACTAAACGTTTTGTGTTCATATAAACCCCTTGTTTATTTTAAATAAGTGATTCACTATACATATTTAAATTTAAAAATCTATAAATAAAACACTATACAAGTTTTATTTCTGTGAACAATTAAAAGTTTTCTCAGGCTGTTTTGTGGTGTGGCTGTTTTGTAGTGTGGCTGTTTTGTGGTGTGGCTGTTTTGTGGTGTGGCTGTTTTGTGGTGTGGCTGTTTTGTGGTGTGGCTGTTTTGTGGTGTGGCTGTTTTGTAGTGTAGTTGAGTAAAATCAATGGTTTGTACTTTTTAAGTCTCTTTTCGATAGCGCGCTTTAAAGAATGTTTTTTATTCATCGAGCAATACAAGCAATACAAGCAATAAATGAAGCAATAAATGGCTAATGTTTTGAAAACCACTGTTTTAAATGTGCAATGACATGATCTATTGCATCCATGAGGCGAGCAAAATCAAGGATAAGCAAAAAAATAAAAAATGCTATCCACTTCATCAGACGCGACATCATTTTTACACTTTTGTAGGCGATGATCATTTCTTGAAGCATTGCTTTTTCTGCTTCTGTAAGCTCGGTGTGGTTTTCAGTTTTTTTTCTCACCATGTTTCCACCCACACAAGCGTTGGCCCTGTTTGTTATGTTTTAAAATTTCTCTTGCTAAGTTTGAACTGATGATATGCGAATCTTGCTCGCTTAAATAAATGGGAAACCAGCCAATACAGGGAGACGTATATTTATGGGTCACGCAACCAGTCAGAGAGCTCAGAGCGCACATCAGCATCACTTTTCTGATTAACTTCATTTTCCACCTCCAGCCGTGTTGTTGCTGCCTTTAAAGTTCTTTCTGTTTGTTTTTGCTGTTCACTCTTTTTACCAAGGATGAAAGCCTTGGCTAAAGCCATAAAAAAAGCAGCGAGAGCCGCGCCTGTTAACATCAAATTTCTTTTCATCCATAAAATCATAGGCGGTGCTCCTGAAAGCGTTTAGCAACAAAGAAAATACCAGCACAGGCTGCTAAAACCATAATGGTTGCCAAAGCCCATTGGATGGGGCCATTGCCTGCCAATAGGCCACCAAGACCTGAAAAAGAACCAATAATTGGAGCAAGGGCTTCTGCTTTAAAAAGTCCCGTTGATGCTTGCGTTTCCACGGTTTGATAGTTTGAGGAAACATAAGCCCCTTTCGCCCATAGACCTGCTTCTGCCGCGCGCCGGTGTACAAGACCTTGCAAGCGTTTACCACTGGCTTTGGTCCATTTTTGTAGTTCGGCTGGTATTGCTTCATATTCACCACTATTAAGCTTTTTTAATAGGGTCGAGTTACAAAAAGCTGTTGTGCCTATATTATAGCAAAAGGATACCAATGCTGCGAATTGTTCGTTTGTTAAGGAAACTTGAACCGCTTGTTCAACAGCATTTTCAAATTGTCTTAAATCTTGGCGAAGAAGTTCTTCAGCTTGTTTTTCAGTGACTGTCATGTCTTTATGAATAAAAGGTTTCCCGGCACTGTTTGTATGTCCATAACCAATTGTCCATATTCCGATGGCGTCTTTATAAGCGTTCAAGCGTAAACCTTCCCATTGTTTGATGAGTGCAAGCCCTTCTTGTGATATTGTTCGCATAAATTCCTCCATAAAAAAGCCCCACACAAGGTGAGGTCGAGTGACATCTTAAAGGTGAATTTTTTCCCGATTGCCAAAAACAAACGAGAAATGAAACTTGAGTTAGCTATGAGGCTTGTGGGCTGCTCCCTTAGCGAGTGGTGGTGATAGGGGCTATGGTTGCTCGTTGCAGGTGGTTTTGGGGTACGAGGGTTATGGGGTGCTTATGGTCGCTGTTGTTTTTGCAAAAGCATC
>NZ_CM001557.1:249875-265038 GCF_000273375.1 Bartonella birtlesii IBS 325 | reverse complement strand
CTTGTGGGCTGCTCCCTTAGCGAGTGGTGGTGATAGGGGCTATGGTTGCTCGTTGCAGGTGGTTTTGGGGCAAGAGGGTTATGGGGTGCTTATGGTCGCTGTTGTTTTTGCAAAAGCATCATATTTTGCTTTTATAGGCGCTTTTGCATGGTTTGCCGTTTACAAATCGAAATTAAGTGAATTTGCCATTCGTCATGAACTTAAACTGCATTTCTTATGCATATTGGTAAAAATATAAGAAAATTCCTTTATAATATCGGGACAGATTTATATTCAGGGACCCTTTTGCAATGTTGTGAAACAGAGAGAGGCTTTTCTTCTGCTGTCACTCCCGTCTTTCTCAAATCTCTTCATGAGAGTTTCGCCTTTTTTGTTGACGATGTGATGCTCAGCTTTTGGGTATGGTTGGTATATGCTTCATGCCATTTTCTCCTTTGTGTGTTTATAAAAATTCGCTGGCAGATACCGGGCCAATTTTTCAGCAGATAAAGGCGCTTCTGGTTCGCATGAGAGACTGTTATATTATCCTTGTGCATTCTTGTTCGGTGATCTGCTTTGGTATGGAGCTGTTTGGCAAGTGCTCAATTAAATAGACCATTAAATAGACCATATTCAGAAAAGTTGTGCTGAATATCCATTTCTGCCATGGGAAAGTGAAAATGAGGCAATTGATGAAATGAAACAACCTTTTGCATTTTTAATGCTAGCATTGCTGGTTTCATATTATTGAATGTTGTAGGTTCAAAAAATATCAGACATGTTTAATGAGCAATGGTTTGGTGGTTAATGGCGGCAAAATGGATGTCCCTCTCTTTTCATGTTAATGATAAATGTGGAAGATTGAACTTTATTGGCAATATCCTCTTTTATGAGTAGGGTGAAATCATGAGATGGCGTTGTGCCTTTAAGATTCATGTTTGGATATTTTTGATTTGCTTTCTCTACAAGAGCTGGCATCAGTTGAAGATTTGTCTTTACATAATCAGCTTTAATTCAGCTGCTATCGGCAATATCACGCTCTAAGTTGGCAGTAATATCTCACAATTTTCCATGATTGAGTGGATTTCATGACTGGGTTGCAAGTATGGTTGCAAGTATGGTTGCAAGTATGATTGCAAGTATGATTGCAAGTATGGTTGCAAGGCGAATGCTTTATCAGTGCTCTCATCTTCTTGCATTGTTGATGAACGAGGATCAGCGTTTTTTTGATTTGGTGGTTTCATAATATTAAACTCCCGTGTTGATATTGGTTTTTTGCTGATCTTTTAAGTGAGAGCAATGGGAACAATTTTGAAATCTTAGCTCTTTTTATAAGAAGGTTTGCTCCGTGAGGATCTCAGTTTTGAGAGGTCAAAAATTGCAGCGCTTTCTATATAAAATTGATAAAAAGTGAAAAATTTGTCTGCATGTGTAACTTTATCTTGAGGAAAAGTTTGGACACTCTTTTTGCTGCATCACATTGTTGTGCTGTATCGATAACAACAAATTTTTATACTCATTTATTCTGCCGGCATGAAAATTGTTTTGCTAAGCGTTTTTCCCTTATAGTCTTCGCCTATATTTTATTATGCCTTTTGCCAAATTTGCTGAAAAATATGTTATGTCTGAAAAGATATGCTGATGTGCAAAAAACATCTTGCCCATATCGAGAAAAGGTAACTGAAATTTAGACACAAAAAAACACTCGCCGCACCCACTATTAAAGAGGATTTTTCATATCCTGTCAACAAAAAAAGCGTGATTTGGTGTTTTTGTTTTAGCCAATCTGTTGCGTAAACGGTACAATTTTCTGCTTTAATTGGAGGGTTTTGGCGTAGAACAAAAATATTTTTTTCTGTTTGGAAGAAACTATCCAACTGGTTTGTTTGAAATAGGGGGATGCTGGTGCGGTTGGTTGGTGGAGTTTTATTGTGGAGAACAGTTTATTTTTTACGTTTGGTTTGTAAAATGTTGATGAAGAGCATTCAGAATAATACGTAATGGGCAGACAAGGTAGGAGAGCGGTTGATCATCTACCACAAGATATTGTAGTGCGGCATAAAAGTTATGTTGGCTATGCTGCTGTTGTGCTTTTTTGATAACTTTTTGCATATCTTCATAGTGCTGCGTTGTTCTTTGAACCCATTGCTTTTGTGCTTTTTCATCCGGTGTGTGCGTAAAATCATCATAATAGCCATGGGGCAAACCTTTGGCACATAAATAATCGTTTCTGATTTGTAGATAGCGTTGTGCCGTTTCATATTGCTCTTTGCTGATGCCCAATGCGTTCTGTTTATAGCCAAGCAAACAAAGGCGTCCAATATAGGAACTGGCAAGTGGATTTTTAGCTTCTTCTATCGTCAAACCAAAATGTTTTGCCCGCATTTCAATGCTGTGTTGAGAAGGAGAGGTACACGGTTTTTGGGTGTGGGAAATGTCGCCATTTTGTTCTGCTCCTTTTTTTGTTGTTTTCAGTCTGTTGCATTTTTTATGTATTTTCATGAACTTTACCGTTTGAATTGAAAAAACTATCTGTTTGAAGAAGAAAAGTGCTACAAAAAACTCTTGAAATAGATGCTATGGGGTAAACGCTATGGGCGATAGAAAATGGTTGCTGATAAAAACAAGCATTAAAATTGTCTTTGTTTACTTTTTTTCTCAGGTTAAGAGTAATATTTTAAAAGTGAAAATGCCCTTGAGTGGTAAGTCGTTGACGATCGTTTATAGCGATTATTTGCTCGTTACAGGCTTTTCAATCTGTGCTAAAAGTTGAAAAGAAATTTGAAATGTGAATGAAAAACCACAATGCTCTTTATGGTTTTTCCCTGACTTTTTGGGCTATCCCTTATAGAAGGGGCTTTAAACAAAAAAGCATGAGAGGGAATGCTTTTTATGGGAAATGTTGTTTTGTGTTTTTATGAAGTGTTTTCTTTGTCTCCCTGTTTGAGAAGGTTTGGCAAAAATTTAAAACTCTGCTCTCTTTTCGCTTTTGCTTTGGAAACTCTTGTGCCAGATGTGGGAGCAGAACAAAGATGTAGCAGCGGTGGGCGCAAAACAAGAATGCCTGATACATAGAATGTTGTTAAATATATTTTTATCCTTTTTAGAGGAAATTTTTTATCTATTGAACAGAACAGATCTGCGAAAAATAAAATTTATTCCCTCTTAATAATATCATAATATGACTGATATTTTCAAATAAATATTGATAATATGTTGATAATAAACTATGAATAACAAAAGCTGTGATAACATTATCGCGTTGTTTTATTTTCTTTTCCCCTGTTTTTGCTTTTATGTTCATCCTTTATAGAGTATAAAAAATTTTTGCTCTATTCCATTTTTGCTGTTTTCTCAAAATTGATCTTCTTAACTAAGAGTGTTTTGCCCGTTTGATGAGAGTACCGGCTATCATGCTGCTTGTTTGGGTTGTTTGCATTTCCTTTTGCTTTTGTTCTTTGAAAGACATTATTTTTTCTTCAAAAACGGTTGGTGGCAGGATTGTGTATGCCATTTTGAAGCAGATAGTTTTTTTTAGAAGGGGGATTGAAAATTTGTCTTGAGACTGCTATAGACGTTTCCAGTTAAAGCGATAAGATGCCTTGGTAATTGTGCGTTCATCAAAATAGAAAAGCTGTAGTGTTCTTTATATGGTTTTTTGGTTTTGCAATGGGTGCTCTAGAATGGTGTTTAAGCGTTTCTTCATGCATATTAGTGCGTGATACATGTTGATGCATGAGGGGAACGGCAGGGCGCATCTTAAGCAGATGTTTCATGGGGCATATGCTTCAGGGGGCTCGTGCAAAAATGAGAAAATGGGGAATGTCAGAATGACAAGCGATCAACAACCTAATGAACCACAATCAGAGTTTTTTCAAAAGCAGGCAAATGCAAAGTCTGCCCCACAGTCAACTTTTGCAAAAGGATCTCAGCTTTTTTCTTTTAAAGAAGCTATGATGCTTACAATGAAAGATTATAGAATAATCTTCTGCATCGCTCTTGTTATGTTGATTTTAGGGGTTTTTCGTATCCACTATCTGCCAGGGTTTTTCTTAGGATTATTTGCTGGTGGAATTTTCGGTGAGACAAATGGCTTTTTTGACTATATTCTTGTTCTGCCAATTTTCCTCTGGGGAGTATTGGTTATCTTTTTACCTGTCGTGTTGATTTTACATTACATATTGGATCGTAGATTGAAAAAAATGCTTGGAAAATTAGAAAAAAAAGCATCTCAACAGCAAAACAAATCAGGTACTGCGCAAACAAAATAGGGGGAAGAAATGTTTCTTATTACAAAATTATTCGGTCTTTTGGCGCTTGTCGGTCTTATCATCATTGCTGTATTAAACAGCATGCTTATTATAGGAATTTATTACTTTTTTGTTAAACGTATTAGAGTATATCTCAAAATGGACAAGGAACTCAACGAGAGGCGTTAAAAAGAGAATAGCAATGGGATTCTTATAAAATTGTGAGAAGAAAAAGCAGCAAAAGGCAAAATTTCGCAAAAATTATTGCTGCTTTTTTGTTAAAAATTCCTTCTTTTAAAAGATGCGTTTTTAAAGGATAGGTTGTGGCGCTAGAGCAAATGTACGGTACGGATATAGGGGCAGATATAGGGGTAGATATAGGTGCGGATATAAAAGTGGCGCTGGCGCGGGGTGCAAAAACAAAGGCAACAAGATGAATTTCCTGCCTGAGGCGGGGTACAGCTTTCTCGTGTGAAAAAGTTTTGATTTTTTGTAAGAAAATTATCAAGAATATTTGTTCTTTTTACGGTTGTGATGGCTTTATTGGCTTACCATTTTCTTTAAACCGCTGTTGTGAGTAAGAATTCCTGGCGCTGTGTGAGAGTGGTCGCTATGAGTTCCTGGCTGTGCCCTTCTATTATTTTCCGGTTATTTTGCGGCAGGGCAGCATTGTAGTGGGTTCTTTAATTGTTAATTGCAATAATCATTTATCATTGCGCAATTGAAGAAAAAGGCGCGGTCGTTGAAAAAAAACGATAACATAGGGATATAGGAAAGGTGAAGCGTTGTTTCATATTTCTCATAGGCGTTTTGATTTTGTATGAAAAGCAGAGAGGATATTTTATTCTCTGTTCATGACTATGAAGTGTGGGGCATGAGTTTGCTTGTCTTGCATTATGAAAAACATTTGTGGGGGAAAAAATTGCACGGAAAAAATTGTAGGGGGAAAGAACGGGGAAAAGAATGGAGAGAGAAAAGAGAAGGCTTAAAGAATAGGATAGAGCGCTTTGCTCGTCTATGAAGCAAGAACCGTGGCTTTGCTCTAATATCGGTAGCCTTATGCGATATATATTTCTTTATGGCGGTGCTTTTTGCAGGGGGTAATGGTGCTCTTTATAGCAATTTTCTTAAGGGGTGCGCATTTTGTGGGCAAGTTGTAAGAAGCATTTAGTCTCTGGCAAATTTTGGGCACTATAACAAAAGATTAAGATAGAGAATTATCAGGGTAGAGGGCAGTTTATAGAATGGAGAGAAAAAAGTAGCGCATTTTTCTCTGGTTTTTGTGGTAGAGGTTTGTGGGTCTTTGATTGACTTTGCCAATTTGCGTTTTGTGTTGTTGCAAAGGTGCGAGGGGGCTTTCTTCACAGAGAAAAGAAGTAAAAAAGAACCATGATAAAAATGTCAGAGAACTTGCGCAATCGTTCAAAAAGTTTTAAAGAAACGTCTCATATTGATGAATGTTGTCAAATAGTTAAGAAGTTTGGTAGTTAAAGAATTTGGGGGTGCCATGACCATAGAAAACCCACAACAGGGAGCTATCCAGAATAGGGTGGGCATTGTGTCGCAGGGTGCATTTGATAAAGCATCGAAGTTTTTTGCCTTTAAAGAAGCGATGATTTTCTCAATAAAAGATTATGTCATTGTTTTTTGCATTTCTTGCATCGTGGTGGTGGTGGTATATAGCAATTTTATGAAATTCTTTCATGGATTGTCTGAAGAACAGCTGATGGAAATGCTCCATAAAAATTTTCATGGGACGTTCCTGGAAAATCTTAAAGGCTTGTTCTTAGGACAAATTGCATGGGATGAAATATATAAGAGAGAATTATGGAATACAGCTTCGTGGGAGAGCGTTTGGGCTTTTATATGTCTTATTCCGCAAATGATTTTTGGAACTTTTCAAATCCTTTTCCCAATCATTTTTGTCTTTCATTTCATATTGCATGGTGCATTAAAAGACATGATTCAGCAAGGAGAAAAGTCACTAGAATAGTATGATCTGATGACTTTATAGAATATGAGAAGGAGAGAAAAGTGACTTTTTTGGCAATGGTGACTGCACAATTGACTATTGTCTCAATGATGGTGGTCTATAGCATGATAAGTTTTTTTGCTATTTTAGCAATTGTTATGGTTTATTACTCTGCTTTTAAGCGTCAAATAGTGCTTTTTGAAACGCATGAAAAACTAGAAATCATCAAAGTAGACAAAGTGTTGTCTCATAAGAGGGGAGAAGAGGAGCCAGTTTTTGATAGGCAAGCTTATCTCGCTTCGTTTAAAGGAGCTCTGATGTTTTCAAAAAAAGATTATAAAAGAGTCTTTAAATTCTCTTTTATAGTATTTTTTGTACTCGTTATGCCCTTCATCGTTTCATTTTTTGTCATGACGGCAGAGGTGGCAAAAAATAAAGCCAGTATGCAACAATTGATGCAAAGTGGCTCTTGGTCGTTTACTTTTTTATAGTGAATGGTTTTTTTCTCTATATTATTTGGGGATGTGTAGCGTTTTTTTCCCCTCTATTTTTGCTGTTCCATGCTAAATTGCATTTGAGAGTGAAAAAGATGGTGAAGATAGTGGAAAATTTCACTTAAAACGGTAACGTAATTGGTTTTAGAATGTGAGAGGGGAAAAGTGCTTTTTTTAATAAAATATTGTAGTCTGCTAGGACGCTTCATGCTGGCCGCTCTATTCTGTATGACTATCGTTGGTCTTCATTACTTTTTTATCAAGCGGGCAAGATTATATTTTGCTGTGCTGAAGGAATTAAAAAATAGTGCGACCTCTTCCTTTCTTTCTCGTGAGCGGCAGGTTATGGGGCAAAATGCTCCTTCTCTTTTGTGGTGGGAGTCTCTGTTTCTGTGGCCAAAAGAATGTAAAAGAATCTTTTTCATCTCTTTCATCCTTGCTCTTTTATATGCTGTATTTTCTACACTAAAGTTGGTAGGCTGGAAAAGTGATGTGAGCGCTTTTATAACTGTGTTGTTTAATTTTACATCGGTCTGTTTGCTTTTTTTCGCACCAATCATTGGGCTGCTCTGCATAAAATTGACGAGCATGTTGAAAAAAATGATCCAGCAACTGGAAGAAGAAATGCCGCAACAAAATAAAGCTCTGCCTATACAGGATGTGAGGGGAGAAAAAGATGACCAGTAGCTTTGTGGCCTTCTTAACTCTCTCTTTTTTGTCTTCAACAATAGCTGGCTTTTTAGTTATTGTGCCAGTTTTTATTATTTATTACCTGTTTATTAAGCGTGCTAGGCTCTATTGCAAAGTCAATAAACAACACAAAAAATTGCTGCAAGTACGTCAGGCAACGGTGAAGAGCGTTGCGAAAACTGAGAAGCAAGATCAACTTCCTCTGTGAGAGGAGGCTTAGTTTTTTTATTTAAAAAAGTTTGGTTTTTAGCCAAAAAAATTATCAAGAATATTTTCTCTTTTTATGGTTATGGTGGCTTTATTTGCTCATCATTTTCTCTAAACCTTTGTTGGGGATAAGAGTTCCTGGCTCTGTGTGAGAGTGGTGGGTGTAAATTTTGGGCGGCGCTCTTCTCTTGTTTTCCGGTTATTTTGCTGCAGGTCAGCATTGCGGTGGGGGAGTTGTAATAAGTATTTCGCATTGAAAAAAGAAGTATATTAAGCAGAGGAGAAAGTGCGGTTGATAAAAATGGTGGCATAGGGGTTTTCGAGATTGAAAATTATCGATGTAGAATATAATGCCCAGAATGGGGCAAAGGGATGGCATATCTTTCCTATGATTTTTATTGTAGAGCTTCGCGGGATTGTGATTGACTCTGCCAATTTTTTATACTGTTTTTTGTGCTATGCGCAAAGGTGCAAATATGTCTCTTTACAGAGAAAAGAAATAAAAATATGTGACAGAGCATGATAATGCTTGCATAATTGTAAAAAAAGTTTTAAAGGGCCTCTTTGCATTGATTTATGTGCTGTAAAACATTTTAGAAGTTGGGGGGTTGGTATGACCACAGATAAACCACAACACGGGCCTGTCCAAAGTGGAGCGGCTGTTGCATCGCGAGGGGCATTTGATAAAGCATCGAAGCTTTTTTTCTTTAAAAAAGCGATGACTTTTTCAGCAAAAGATTATGTCGTTATCTGTTGTATGGCTCTTATCTTATTGGTGTTCGGTATTGCTGTAGCCTATATAAATCCTTTTGAATATTTTCATACATCTAAGCAACAAATTGGAGAACTTACTGAGAAAATTTTTCAAGCGCTCGCTCAGAAAACTGTTGGAAAGCAGGTTTTTGCAACGAGTGCTATGATACAAGAGTATGTTAGAGAACTGATAGCTGCTGCTGGATGGAATAGCGTTGTGGCTCTTATGTGTTTTTTACCGTTCTTTATCTTTTCTTATTTTTTTATTTTTTTCCCGTTCTTTTTTCTCTTTTGCGCCGTGTTTAGGCGTGAGTTAAAAGAAATGATCCAGCAATGGGAAAGATCACCGCATTTGCAAGATAACAATCATTTAGCAGAATAAAATAGGGGGCGAAAGTGACTCTTTTTTTAATATTGGGTATACTGTCGGCAATAGTGGGAAGTGCGATGGTTTTCTTAGCATTTCTGATGATTTTAATTTTTACTGTTATGACAGTTTTTAACGTTTATTATTCTTTTGTTAAGCGTGCAGGCTTGTTGTTTGGCATGTTTGGAAAACTCAAAAAGGTTTCACGACAAAAATTGGGCGGTTATGAGAAACACAACAGTGCGCAAAACTCAGCTCTTAGAACAAAGTTAAGTTCTGTTGCCTTTCAAGAATCTCTAGCTTTATCAAGAAGAGATTCTATAGTAATCTTTTGTGTTGCTTTGATCATGTTGCTCCCTTATGTGCTCTTAATGATTTTTGGGGCTCTTAACTCAAGAGTTGGAATTTTATTTTGGAATTTTTCAATGAATTTTCCTGTTCTTTATAAAATTATTGATTTTGTCTTTCAACTGTGGATTCAGAGCTGGGAATATATTGTCTGCCTTTTACCGGTGGTTTTAATATTTCACGCTATACTCTATTATGGAGTGAGAAAAACCGTAAAGAAATTGGAAAAATTTGCTTGAAGAAAAAGCAAATCAATATCTTCACGCGATAAGATAGGGGAAAAAAAGTGGCTATTTTTATGAAATATTTAGGTTTGTTAGGGCTGAGCATCATAGGCATGTTTATGTTTATGATTGTCGTCAGGGTTCCTTACTTTTTGATCAAATATTTAAGAGTGCACTGTAAAGTATCTCAAGAATTGCGAAAGAGCTTAACGCAAGAAAAGGATGCATTGCAGCATTTACGCAGTGATAAGAGGGGAAAGCAGAAACAGAATGCAGCAGTTGATGCAAAAATTCGTCTGCTCTCTTTTAAAGAATCTATGCTGTTTTGGCCAAAAGAGTTTAAAATTATATTTTTCCTCTGTTTTTTCTATGTGGTTTTACAAAGTTTCCTCAATTTAGCAAAATGGAAATGGTGGGAGAATGATGTAAGCTCCTTTATAATGCTGCTGTTGGGGATCGCATGGTGCTGTGTTATAATATTGAGCCCTATTATTGCGGTGTTGTTTGTCAAATTGAGTAGAAAATTGAGAAAAACACTCCAACAATTGGAAGAAGCAATTGTGCAACGAGATAAAGCACTCGCTATGCAGGATACTATAGGGGGAAAAGATGAGCGGTAGTTTTATAGCATTTACAGCTTTATCTACACTGTTGTGGATGATTTTGACCTTGTTAATTAATGTGCCAATTTTGATCCTTTATTATATGTTTATCAAACGTGCCAGGCTGTATTGTAAAGTTGAAAGAGAATTGAAAAAAGTGCAGCAAGAGCGTGATGTAGCGCTAGGGCGGTGTGCAAAATAAGAAAAATAAAAGAAAGCAGAATGCAGTGTTTGAGAAGAAAGTCGTTTCTCTTTCTTTGAAAGAATTCATGGGCTTAATCAAGGGAGGATTATAAAAGAATCTTCTTTATCTCCATGGTTGTGATGGCATTTCCACCCGTCTTTTTTCGATATTATATTATATCGTATTATATAGAGACAAAATTTCCTTTCTTTTTTCTTGTAAAGCCACTCGCGTGGATTGTTGGTAGTGTTCTTTTTTGTGGCAGTGTGACGCGTAAGTTGCAAAAAATCATTTAGGAACTTGAAGAAGAAATCTAGCCAAGCAAAACCACCCACACCATAGGAGGTGTGATAGGAGGGGAATAGGGTATTTTGCTTGCGTTTTTTCCATAGCTTTCGTTTTGGTTTTTCCTCAAGGGGGAATTGTTCTCCTTTATATTTCTTTTCCAAGTTTGTTCGTGTGTTTTGCAAATGATTTTTTGCATCACATGTGGGAATGGGATGGAGTCAAGCTAGCAGTTCTCGCTTAGGGTTTTGCTTTTGCTTGGTTTAGTTTGGCTTGGCTTGGTGATGTTGATTTGCAATCTTTCAGCAAAGGATATGTCGAAAGAAAGCATTTTCAATGCAAAAATCTTCGTTGTAAATATTTTTGGTGCCAATATCTTTGATATTCATCTCTTCAATGTGAAGATCAATAATCTCTCTTGAATGTGTCATGTGAATGTGTCATGGCGTTTGAATGTGTCATGTGAATGTGTCATGTGAATGTGTCATGGCGTTGATCTAAGAAGGAGCAAAACAATGCAACTTTACTTTGCTTGAATAGATTGTTGCGAAATGATCTCTGTAAATGGTTCTTAGCATTTTATAGTTTAAAAAGGCAGAGATGTGTAATAGAAAAAGGGCTTCTCATCAAAAATCACTTGAGCAGATGAGATAAGAATGAGGATAAAGAGTTTTTTGTCAGTGATGGCGATGTTTAAGGCACGATAAAAAAAGATATGATGGCGTTTTTTCTTCAGAGAAGAAGCGAAGTGGAATTTTATCAAAATACAAGCTGCTTTATCCAAAATGGAACAAGAGGTAATTTGAAGCAAAATGAATAATAAAGGGGGAAATTAGGCATTGGAGCAAGAGACGTATAAAAGGGCACGATCTTTTTCATTTCAGAAAGCATTTCTTTCAGAGAAAAATTATAAAGTTTGCTTCCTCATTGCTGTCTTCATTGTTTTGTGCGACAGGATTTTTAGAATACTAAGATTTGAGGAATCGTTGCAGACAGGGGGGTATAGTATTACGCATGTGATTATTTTTATGATTTTTATGATGATAAAGGTCATAATGATCTATGCACTTTTTTTGCTTCCGGTGGTGTTTATGCTTCGTATCATCTTAACACGTCGATTGAAACTGAAGATCGAGAAATTAGAAGAAGCAATTTTTATAGGAGAAAAGATCAACCATTTGCGAAATGCGCTCTCTCAAGAGTGTGAGGGGGAAAAATGAACAATTATTTTATGGTGCCAATCATTTATGTGCTTCTGTTTTCGTCAATTATTTTTATATTCGTTATTCTGTTTGTTTTGGCTTTTTATTATTCTGTCTTGAAACGGATAAAAATGTATTTCCAAGTGGAAAAAGAGCTAGAATGGGTGCTGCAAGAAAATGATATAGGACTTCAGCAGCTGCGCCGAGAACAAGCAATGCAGCAGCAAAGATGTGCACAAAAGCAGCCATAAGACTTTATGGCGATGATGATGAAATTTTCACTATGGAAAATGCAACAGCGTTAAGGTTCTGGGGTGGAATGTGAAAATTGATGAAAAAAGGTGATGATTTGATGCTCCATTGTTTCCCAAAGCGCGAAGTGTAATTTCTTGTCTTATTCGGCAATTTTCTCTCGCTTTGATTATAGATTTGCGGTCACAAGTAGCATTCTGTTGCGGTTTATGAGACTCTTAATCCTTATCATGTGAAAAATTTTCCGAGTTTGCATATGTATTGTGAAATCATAAAGACTGGATTTTTGGATCACAGATGTATGTGGGATGCTTAAAGCGGGTGCTTAATGGTATTTTAAAATAGGTTATGGAAGCTGTCGATCTTCGAAAAGGCTTCATTCTTCATTCAGCTTTGTCATCTTGGAAAAGAGATAGGTTCTTTTTTGTAAGTGCGATAGGCTTGGTTGGTTTCTTAATGTTTTGCTGCCTCTTTTTAGTTCTTGCTTGGCGTGGTGAGGTGGAAGGTTTACCGTCTTATTAGAAAGAGCTTTCCAGAAGAAAAGCCCATTGGCTTTTAGTAAAACACTTTGATGTCAATATTAAAGGGGCAAACATCAAAAATTTTGATATTGCAACAATTTATCTGGTGAAAAATTCACCTTGAATATGCTGTTGTGCAAAAAGTGGCGAAGACTCAGCAATTAAATGATGATTTATCTGAACAGATTGCAGTGGATTTGTTTTCAGAAGATAAAGGGATTGGCCATTAATATTTTAGAAGCTGCAATATTTTAAAAGCTGTTGATCCATTGGTGTACAAGAGCAAGAGGGTTTCCTATCAAAAATTCGTTGAAATAAAAAACAACAACTAAAGAAATAGGACTTCATTGTCTGTGAAGAGGAGGTGATGTGTGAGGTTGATAGGAAAAATTATCGCTATGATATTTTTTTATAGAGGATGGTGAATGCAAGTTTATGGAGATAAAGTGGGGATTTCATGCAATCAAAGGGAACTTTAGAGCAAAATAAACAATAAGGGGGGGAATATGAAGGAAAGGAATTGGGCATTTGAGAAAAAATGCTTGGTTTTCAAGATAAGAAATTAAAGTAAGGCAAGAAATTAAAGATGTTATCATGGCAGAGTGATAAATTGCTGTGGTAAAATTTTCTTACCGTATTGCATATGTTTTTTATTGTGATAGCTTCAAAATTTTCGGCTTTTGCAAAGCCTTTGAAAGAGTTGGTAGAGCAGGGGAAATAAGAGAGTATGGGGCACGTGATTTTTCTGTTACCGGTTTTGATTTGGGTCTGCCTTTTTGCACCTTTGCCTATCCTTTGGGTATTCCGCAGTATCCGAGAGCGTAAATTGAAAAAAATGCAGTCTTTAGAACAAGTATCGGAGTTGAAAGAGAGATCTGTTAGGATGTAAGCGCTCTAGAACCCAAGTGCTATTATCTCTATCATGTCCTTTTTTTATGGTTTTCACTCTTGTGATCTTGGCTTTTTTGTTCAATGACAGAGAAATTGAGTTCCGCTGTATTTGAATGGGTGGCTGAGAAATTATCCATGAAAAATAAAGAATGATCGACATTTGAGAGTCAGAGATCCGAATTTGTGCCATGAAAAATGCGCTTTTCATGGAAAATTTATTGAGAAAAAAGAACAAGAATGAAGAGAGTAAGCCTCTCTGTGGTGAGTGATGAATCAATCATGTTTGAAACTAAAGGGAGAAAATATCATCCCGATATTGTTTATATCAAAGATGGTAAATTCGCATTTACGGATATAAATATTGATTAGGCGTATCTCCCTGGCATACTCCCCTGGCATACTCCCCTGGCATACTCCCCTGGCATACTCCCCTGGCATACTCCATTGTTAGGAAAATGGAGGACTCTGTTGGGCAATCAAAAATTTAAAAATAAAGACGCATCATAAAATTAAAGAGAAAAATTACTTGTCTTAAAGAGCTTGAAGAAAAAGGAATGATGCAAAATTTCTGGTTTTCTTACCTCTACAGAGTTTCTTTTGAAAACGAATCATCCTTTCGAGGGATGGTAAAACTCTCTTTGGGAACGGAAAATATCTTCATGCGCAATATAAATGGCATTTAGAGTGCGTAGTGCTTTTTGCATCAGTTTAAATATAAAAAAGAAAAATTGGAAAATATTCAGCGTAAAACTTATTCAATCAAATATCTTGTCCTTTTGTTATGCTTGTGGAGCAGCTTTGTCGTATTGCATAAAGCCATGTGAAGTGGTTGATAGGTCAAACCATGAGACAAACTTATGACAGATTTTCAGAGAAGATTTTGCCATTTGGCGAGGAAAAGGCAATCAAGAATAAAAGCTGAAGAGTATTGATGATAAAAAGAACAGTAAAATAAAGGCCTCAGAAAAGATGAGGCCTTTATTAATATTTATTGTTGTAATTTATTACAATATTTAAGCTTTTCTTTAAGGGTTTGGGCTGTTTTTTAAAACGCTTTGCTATTTCATCAATGACTTCTGGTCAAAAATGTTTCTATGCAAAACATGATCAGAGAATACACAAAATTAACCAGTGCATATAATAAGTTTTTGCCTTGCTGGTATAAATCGTCCATTTCTCTTTGGTGGGCTCCACCGTTAGTTTGTGTTCCTAGTATATCCAATATATCCAATGTGCCATTTACTGGTTCAAGAACTTGTAAATCAGTTTTTTCAACAGTATAAGGCGTTACAATAGGAGAGGGTTGTTTATTGACTATACGATCAGATTCCTGAATTGCGAGAGCTAAACCACTTGTGATTGCACTCGCTATGAAAAAATATCTGATATTCATAGTTTTTCTCCTATATTTATTTATATAAATAAATATCGGAATGTATCATATATAGATTCACTTTAAAGCACTATAGTAAAAATGCAATTTTCATAAAAAAGATTAAAATTTGCCTAGAAATTGACAAAATTTGCTTTTATTTTGCCTCAATTGGTTCTTTGAGAATTGATTTATAAAAGAGGGTTTAAAGATTTCAAGACATATATTCATAGGATGGATAACAAAAAACCGCCAACGGTTTCTTGTTTTGTCCATGGCGAAAAGACTCCATTCATGGGATCTTCATAAGGGCAAAACGCGTCCTATAAAGGGCAAAGTGCATTTTGTAAAGATTCAATGCATGATCATGAGATTGGGATGCATCTTGAGGGTTTGGATGCAGCCTAATGGTTGGGCATCCTATTTAGAGGTGGGATGCCCCCTATTGAGATTTGGGTGTATCTTATGAGGATTGGATACACCTTGAGGGGCGGGGTGCATCTTGTTTGAAGGTTGAGATGCATCCCATTGGTTGGGGCATCCTATTTAGAGGTAGGATGCCCCCTATTG
>NZ_CM001557.1:231678-249081 GCF_000273375.1 Bartonella birtlesii IBS 325 | reverse complement strand
ATTGAGATTTGGGTGTATCTTATGAAGATTCGGATACACCTTGAGGGGCGGGGTGCATCTTGTTTGAGGGTTGAGATGCATCCCGTAAGATTTTGGCATATTTGGTGCGAAAATGAGAGAGAGTCAAGGAAATTTATAGTTTTGCCTCTTATATTGATTGCTTTTTGTGTTTTTTAACTTTGAAAAAATTGTATCATAAAATGATAAAATGAGCAGGATAATATAAGAGCAAAACTAACTGAAAAATCTATAGAAATTAGTATATTGAGACATTACTATTTGGACTGTTTGGGCTGTTCTTTCATTTGCACAAGCTTGATAAAGACTGTGCATAAAAGAGATTTGCGTTGTAGGTAATTAACATAATGAATATTTATTATGGTTAATAAATAGTTAAATAATTGTTATCTGATTCTCAGCTTAAGATAGTTAAGATATCCTTAATATATTTGTTGCATTCAAAACGCAGTTTATGAAGAATGTTTTAGGGGGATAGATCTTTCCTTTTGTGACCTTTTGTGAGAAAAATCTTTTTATTCTTCCATGAGGAGTATTTTTGCTGAAATGATTCTTACTGGAGTGATTGTTGAGGGTGGTGTGTGAGCGGGGTATGAAGCGGTTAAGGGTGTTGGGCAGGGTAAGCTTGGCATAAAGAAGCATTGAAGAGTGCTGTTTGCGTTCTTTGTTTTTAAGAAAAAACATGTGATGAGAGAAGATTTTTAGGGAGAGCTGGTTTTTTACGGGCTGAAGTGATTCCTCATTTGTGTGGGAAATGGGTGCTCGCAGGGTATAGAGGGGATGGTAGAGGTTGGTTTTTGCTGTATCGTTTCCTATCCATAGTGTTTTGGTTGCGTTTTTTTGGTGCATATGATTGGGGTATATGGCGGCATATGATTGATGTTTTTATTTGCACTTTTACTGTTTGGGGTAAGAGTTTATTGTGAACGCCATGGTTTATCTCCTCATTTGTGTATTCTCCCTCTCATTTGTGTATCCCCAATGAAATGCTAATAGGTCTAAACAATCTCGTAAATGATCGGCAAGAGAGTTTTGTTTGCGCTTTAATGGGCTTAATTCTTTGATTGCTTGACCATAACCAACAACCTTTTCAATAAGCGAATAGCCGAGAATACCAAGCTGCACTTTGATGATTTTTAAATGATTGGATGCTTCTATTTGGCGTTCAATAGGGTGCGTGTAGCTTTGGCTACAGGCAATCTTTTCACGCGTGTAGTCAGGACTCATATGGAGATCTGCCTGGCTTTGACGCCAATAAACATAAAAGCGTTCTGCTGCTTTATATTGTGCTTTGCTGAGATGTCCTTTGGCGTATAAAAGCGCAATGGGGCGGCTTTTTACATCGGCAATGGCTTTGATGGTGCGCGGATTGTTTGGGCTTTCTGGATGATTGGGCTGAAAATAAGGATTGTGCGTTTCAACCGCGATTTCTTGTGTCTTAGGTGGCCAATGTGCGGTTGTTCTTTCCCACAGAGAGAGGAAGTAAAAATTGCTGTCTGTTTTTTTCTCTTTTCTTGATGATTCATGTTTTGTCCTCAAAAATTGTTCATTTGTCTTTTTCATGAAAAAAATGGGGTTCATGCAAAAATGGGGTATGAAAAAATACGATTATGCTGCTTGTTGTTTGTTGCGGGATAGGTTCTTTCTCCTTTGCTGTGAGGGGAAGTTTAGGGTGATTGGTGGTGGTGGCCTTTTTGGGTGCTGTTCTTGGTTTGTGTGTGGGGGTATGCGAGAGGATAGCAGGGGTTTATGCAGGCGGCTGTGTGAGGGGATATGGGGGGATGTGTGGTGTTTCCTTTGTGGATTTTCTTCTTGAAAGAATGGGTATTTTGTTACATGTTTAATTTTTTATCTGTTCAACAGGGCCTTTGATATTATTGCTGTGGGGATATAGATGTCGCAAGGTTTATGGCTTTTGCTGCTTTTGGCGTTTTTCTGCCTTTTTGCTGTTGCTTTAGTTTTTCTTGATAGGGCTGCCAAAAGCCGCGGGGTTGCAGGGTGGATGTTTTTTGGAAGGTGGGTGGTATTCTATAGCATTTGGAGCGTCTATTTTGGTTTTCTTTCTGTGAGTCGTTTTTTTTCTGTGGAAATGGGGCGTGAAGCTATTCGCTTGGAGCTGTTGTTGAAGGTGGTAGTGTTTTCTTGCATTTTTGGCACTATCTTTGGTTTGGTACATCTGGGGGTAAAGAGTTTGCCTGTTGCCTGGCAAGTGTTTTTTAAGGCAGTTGCGTTTTGTTGCATGATAGGTTTTATCCTGTGGCTTTTTTTCGCGGGAATAAGGAATCTTAGTGACGTAAGGCTGCTGTTCTTGAAGATTTTTGTCTTTACTGTATTGTTAAAGTTGCTGTTGGGTTTGTTTGTGCGCAAGGGTGGTAATTCGGTGGTAGAGAGGTCGTTGTGGCTTTTGAATATTTTGCTGTCTTACTGCATTATCGCATTCATTCTTTTGTTTATTTCTCAGGGAGGCAAGCGTCTTGGTTTGAGCTGGCTTTGGTTTTCAAATGAGAATCTATTTATCGCTGTTGCTATATTTTCCTCACCTTTTATTTTTGAAAATATTCAGAGTGCGTGTGTGATGGTGAGAGGTTTTTTTAAGAGAATGGGGTTGATTGGGCGCTCTAAATAACGCCGTAGTGTTAATGAGTGTTCGGGGGAGCAGCGATAGCGATAGGTTTGCTGGTCAAACCAAAGCCCTATTTTGCCTTCGAAATCACCGGAGCGTTGTTTGGCGATATTCATAATAACGCCAGGGCGTTGTGCTAAATCTGTTTTTTCTTGTGTGAGTGAGGCGGCGAAGATTTTATCTTCTAAGGATCGATTGCGCCAAATGGTGATGATGTTAAAGGCATTGGCACCAATCTCGGAGGCGCCTTTAATATCTTCTGTGCCTGGAATGTCCAGTCCCCCTTTGCGGGCATGGGCAACAAGGTGAATATGCACATTGTTTAAAATAGCCCAATCAACCATTTTATAAACTGCTTGTTCTTGACCGGCATAATCATCAGAGGCAATGCCAAGCCGCATGAGACTGTCGATGATAAATTGATCACAGCCATAGCGTGCACGGCAATAGTCAAAGATATCCAGTAAGCTCTCAACGTTTGATTTGCCTACATGCTCATAAAGAATGAGTCCTTCGTCTAAAAAATGGAGTATTTGTTCAATCATCTCTTTTGTGGGCTGTTCTAAACCTCCGGTTTGTTTGGTTAAACGGCGCAGTGATTGTTCCCCTTTCATCTCTAGTGAGGCTAAGCAAAGGCGACTGTTTTGCGCAATCCAATGGGGGATACAGTCGGATAATAATTGGCTTTTTCCTGCACCACTGGCACCACTCCACAGCGTTAATTCTGCTGGGCGGAAATGCAATTTGCCATGCAGTTTAGGATAGGGAAGGGTATAGCCAACATGTTGTTCAGGCTCTGGCCAAAACAGTCCTATGACTTTGTCTTTATAGTCTGAGGCACGCCGTAGGCCCGCTGGTGCAAAGCTTTTTGCTGAAGAAAAGGCCGCTTTCATGGTGGGGGCATCAATCCCAGCGGTTAAACATTCATTGGCATCTTTGAGGGGTAAGTGGACACGGTAGCAGCGATGACGACCAAGCCTGCTGGCAATCTCATGGGCTGCTGCCTCGCCAGGCTTGTCCATATCGGTGGCTAAAAAAATCGTTTCAAAAGCTTCTAAATGATCAAATTCATTTTCAATCCAGTTGTGTTTGCCACCAACCCCTCCTCCAAAGGGGACAGAGAGCGCCGGATATCCATAGGTGGCTAGCGAGAGCGCATCAATTTCTCCCTCGGTGATAACAATTATCCGATTGGAGTGCCCATTGGTGTGCTGATCGAGGATTCCATTGGAGCTTCCATTGGTTGAGGAAAAAATGTGGTGTGTGTGGGTATCACTCGTTGTGGAGGAGATGTTATCAGTATCAGGACCAGGGGGCTGTGGGGGAGCAGCGTTGTTGGTTGGTTGTTTGGCTGTGAGTGTCTCGCGGTCTGGGGTTGTTGGTGATGCGTTTTGTTCATTTGCCGTTGGGGGCTGGTTTTGGCTATGGGGCTCTAGCGTATGGGTTGTGGTAGAGATGTGGTTTTTTTGCATGCCGGTGGGGTAAAGTGCTTGCCAACCAAATAAAATCGGTTCACATTGGGAGGCTGTTGGTTTGGTTTTTGCTCCCGCTTGTGCGAGGCGTTCTTTTACCAAGGCAAGGGTGCCATCGGGCTTATAAAAGGGAAAAATGATTTTTTCACCATCTTCTCCTATGCGGTAGCGCCTTAAAATCTCAAGGGGAATGCGGCGTTCTTTATGAAGATAATTTTTTACTAGATTCTGTGGTGTGCTGCCTGTGGGAACTGGTGGACGACGGTAGGAGCGATGCGGCGCCATAAAGGGTTTGGGACGGTGTAGGTTGAGAAGGCTGCGGGCTTCTTCTAAGGCTTGATGAAGGCTAATCCCTTTGACTTCACACCAAAGGTCTAAAAGATCTCCGCCTTTGCTTTCGGCAAAATCATACCAAAGACCTGCTTTATTGCCACTCAGGCACAGCGATAAACTTTGGCCAGGTTCGCCGCGCGTGTTGCCGACAATCCAGTCATTGCCTCGTTTGTGCCCTCGTGGAAGAAGCATTTCTGCTATCGCGCTTGCTTGTGCATTTAGCTGCTGTTTGATGTCAAAAATTGTGCTCATATTCTCTCTATAGTCATCGATTTTGGTCTCGAATATCATAGTTGTGGTTATGGGATGATGGGGTGGAATGAAAAACACTACAGCTTTTTTGGGCTTTTAGGCTTTTGGGCTTTTGGCCATATTGTGCTCTCTGGGTGCTTTCTGGTTTGCCAATTTTTCGTGCCTCTTTTGCCGCTGTTGCGTGTTGATAGAATCGCCAAATTTTTTTCTGCCAACAGGCTTGTTCTTTAGGGAAATCTGTTAAAATGATCGCATCGCTGTTTGTTTTTCGGTGGGATGTGGTTTTGATTGGGCGTAGCAAGTGTGTGAGAGGGAAAGGAAAGAGTGTGGCACAACACTCTGTTTTGATTGAAAAAATTCTGTAAAATGATGTTCATGTTAGTTTGTGTGGTAGTTGATGAGGGTGCGGTAGAGGGTGTCATTTTCATCCTTAGATGCCGGGAGACGATTTTGTGATGCAAAAATGGCAAGTCTTTCTTGATGTTCTTTTATGCGTTCAATCTCTCGGCGAAACCAATTGCGCCATGTGGCTTGCCAATCCACTTTTAGGGCTTCTCTGCCGCTTTTAGCATGCCAATAATCGCGAAATTTCTTTTCTTGCCAACGCGCCTGTTCTTCGCTCAGACCTTCTAAAATCGCTGCCTCGATGTCTGCTTGCCAATCCTTGGGAAGACGTTGTCCCTTAGCTATTGCTGTGCGGCTTTTGGCTTGGCTTTGCCTGCCCATGTTGGAGGGGCCGGGGGGGTGAAGTGTGGAGGAGGCTTTGTCTGTTTGTGCGCCTATGGAGGCTTTGTTTGTTTGTGCGCCTATGGAGGCTTTGTCTGTTTGTGCGCCTATGGAGGCTTTGTTTGTTTGTGTGCCTATGGAGGCTTTGTCTGTTTGTGTGCCTATGGAGGCTTTGTCTGTTTGTGTGTCTATGGAGGCTTTGTCTGTTTGTGTGTCTATGGAGGCTTTGTCTGTTTGTGCGCCTATGGAGGCTTTGTTTGTTTGTGTGCCTATGGAGGCTTTGTCTGTCTGTGCGCCTATGGAGGCTTTGTCTGTCTGTGCGTCTATGGAGGCTTTGTCTGCCGGTTGATCATCTGCCACTGGAATGGAGTTTTGGTTGCCCATGTTGGAGGAGCTTGGAATGCGGGGGGTGGAGCAGGCATGGGGCGCTTGTATGCTTGCATTGGCAAAAGGCTCTGTTGTTATCAAAAACAAAGGCTTTTGCGAAACACCGTTAGGTGTTTCCTTTTCTTCTCTCTTCTGAGCTTGTGAGTTTTGTTCATCATCTCTTGCAGGAGTGTTGAGCAGTTGTTGAAGCGTGGCATTGATTTCTTTGCGTTTTTTGGCCGAACATTGCCCCGCAAAACTTTTTTGTTCAAGAAATTTTGCTCGCTCTTGAAAAATAGCTTCACAACGCTTGTTCCATAAACCATGTGCTAAATTTAAAATTTTCCCTTCTTCTATCAGCATTTCTAAAACATTTGTAAAAGTTCGCTTGTCACAACCACAAAGACGCGCTAAACGTTCTACAGATAACTCTAGAGGACGACCGCGGGCATACATTTCGTTAAGAAGAATTGTATAAATTCCAATTTCATGTGCACGCATGCCACGTACACCTCCTAGAAAATCATTCTGATACCAACAAACATAAGGAAGCCTACACGATTCATAGTAAGGAGCTATTTGCTGATGGTCCTGTTTCATGCTTCAATCTTCTTTCTTATGTCGCTACGCAAATTGGCAAAGAGCGTTTTATGGATCATGGGATTTTATGCGTTTGTTGGTAGGCGATTTTAGATCTTACGTTTGAGTTAAAGTGATACGGTTTTGTTGCGGTATGTTTTGTTAAATGATAGTTCTTGAGGTGCTGTTTGATGATGTCTAACAAGTGATAACGCGTGCTTTTCGTGCAGGCAGCCTTACAGCTTGAGATTGCGTAAATGGCAAAGGATAAATAACATAATACTTCTTTTTTAAAACATGTGGGCTTTCAGCGCGGTTTGTAGAAGTGCTTTTTACATCCTTTGGGATGATGAACTGTGCTTTCAATCCGAAAATGAATTTTTACCCCCCCTAAAAATAAAAAAATTTTCTTAATTTTATCCTTTTTGGAGGATAATGCAAGCTCGTTTTACAAAAAGGACGTGTTTTTTGAAAAGGACGCGCTATATGGTGGAACTATGAATATCAGTGGTTGGCGGCAGAGATTAAATGCAGCACTCAAAAAAAGTGGCCGGTCTAAAAGATCTATTTCCCTCGCGGCTGGTAAAGGTGCTGGCTACCTTCACTCTATTCTCACTGAAGGAAAAGAACCAACAATCGAATCTCTTGCCCGTATTTGTCATGAAATTAATATCAGTATGAATTATATCCTCTGTGGTCAGGGGGCTAGCCTTGAGGATAAAGAATTTATCGATCTTATTTCAAAACTTTCTCCTGAGGAGCGAAAGGCGATTTTGACTCTTTTGCGCCGACCAACTGCCGGAGCAGCAAAATAATCTCTTTTTGTGTTTTTAAATCGAGACTGCGCCAGTATTGTATCAATTCTAAATCACTCATGTTGGCTCTCCTGTCTGTTGATGATTGCATTGAGTTAGAACAAATAGAGAACAATATAAGGACATCGGATGGCAAAGAGAGAAGAGATTTTTATTCGCATATGCCCCTTGAACATCGTAAGGACTAAAAAATATATCTTTTATTAAGGATAAAATGATTTGACATATCTCCCATAGAGGATATAAGACTAACGCTATATTTGGCCTTGTCAAGACAAAGCTGCGTTTTATCAACTATCGAAAGGGGGGAAATTATGAAAAATATTCCATTCGTTAAAGAGGATGAAATAATCATTATTCTTTGTGAAGATGAAAAGGGGGATGCCTATGAGGGACCAATCGAGCAAAGCGAAGAAGTGCTCGAAATTATCGAAGAATACGAAACCGTTTACCGACTCTTACGCCTCGATCTGGTGACGTTTCATGCAGAGGATGTCAGCGAACAACTCGCAGATACTTATATGGAAAGCCATGAGATTGACGAGGAAAATAGCCAACTTCAGCCTTTTATTCTTAATAGTGATGCCTATCATGCGTATCTCGATGAAAAGGCCGCCCGCGATTATGAAGACAATCTCTATGGATCTTACGAAAAACAGCATCGTTTGCGTCCATGTGATGTCTTGAATGATTACTGGTGGTAAGAATTTATGGCAAGTTATCTTAAGACTTTTTATCGGGGCTTTCCACTTTATTACGCTGGAAAGACCAAAAATACCATCAGGCTCGAACCTCAAAAACAGCATGCAATCCTTTTCATATCGCAAAAGGCTGCAGAATGTATGGCAAAAAATTTGGCGGCAGAATATTGCCAAAATGATTTTTACGTCGTGCAACAGCACGATTGAGGCAAGAGTTTTAAATCAATCATCTTATAGCAATAAAGAATGTCGTCTTCAGATTTTTGTGGAGATGGATTGGTACGCAACACAGGCTTAAAGCTTGTGTTGCTGCTGCTATGGAATAAGGAAAGTTGGAGGTTGGGGGGAGATCTTGGCGGCGGAGCGTTGGCGAGGGGAAGTGTGAAGAGTGGTGGGTATCGAACGAGGGAGGTTATAGGTGTTTGGTCGGCGATTGGGGGGAGATTTTGGCGGCGGAGCGTTGGCGAGGGGCGGAGGCTTTGTTGCGCGCGCGGGCATTGTGAGATGATATTGTGGGATGATAATGATTTTGCCTCAGTTCGTAATGGAATTTTGGGAGTTTTGATGGGCTGGATCTTGCGCGTTTGGCCTATGCTGCTGCTATGGAATAAGGAAAGTTGGAGGTTGGGGGGAGATCTTGGCGGCGGAGCGTTTGGCGAGGGGAAGTGTGAAGAGTGGTGGGTATCGAACGAGGGAGGTTATAGGTGTTTGGTCGGCGATTGGGGGGAGATTTTGGCGGCGGAGCGTTGGCGAGGGGCGGAGGCTTTATGGAATTTTGGGAGTTTTGATGGGCTGGACCTTGCGCGTTTGGCCTATGCTGCTGCTATGGAATAAGGAAAGTTGGAGGTTGGGGGGGAGATCTTGGCGGCGGAGCGTTTGGCGAGGGGAAGTGTGAAGAGTGGTGGGGCGTGGCAGAAAACTGTTTGCATGTGTTTTACAGATAAAGTTCTTAAAAAAGGGGAGATAACAAATCATGCCAATTATTGTGGATTGTATTCAGGGAACAGAAGAATGGCAAAAAGTACGCAATGGATTGATTACTGCTTCTTTGTTTGAAATGGTGATGGCACAAAAAAAACATGGACAAAAAACTACACGATATCATTCTGTTATGATGAAATTGGCGGGAGAAAGAATTACTGGAAAAAACGTCGATGAGGGAACAACACTTTCTATGCGGCGCGGGAGCGAATTAGAACCTAGTGCGCGCGCGCTTTATGCAACACTTACCCATACTGAACCTGAAATTATTGGATTTGTGCTTGCCGATGATCGTAAAAAAGGCTTTTCTCCCGATGCTTTTGTGGGAAAAAATGGATTGTTGGAAATTAAAACAAAAAAACCTGAAATCCTTATCCCCTATTTTACCCAAAAGGGGTTTCCAGAAGAACATAAAGCACAGTGTCAAGGAGGATTGTGGATTGCGCAACGCGAATGGGTCGATTTGATGATCTATTGGCCCGATATGCCACCTTTGATTAAACGTGCTTACCGTGATGAAGCTTATATTCGCAGGCTTGAAAGTGAAATTAGCCGTTTTAATGAGGCTTTGGAGATGATGGTGGGGCAAATTAAATCTTTCGCAGGACAGGGAAAGAGAGATGTATTGTAAGTTGCAAATGAAGAGCAAGCCTGATGCGGGGGAGAAATGATCAGGTGGGTGTGAAAAAATGAAGCCAAATGTCGCTTTTTGTAATGCTGCTCTCTTTTAACGGCGTGCTTGTTTTATGATATTTGCGGGGGAAAAATATGTTGTGTAAAAAATGGTGCTGCGAGAGAGGATTGAACTCTCGACCTCTCCCTTACCAAGGGAGTGCTCTACCACTGAGCTACCGCAGCTCTTTGCAATCTGTGCGCTGTCTTGTGCCATATTGTTATAAAATAGGCAAGAGAACATTTGTACATTCTTGAAAGAAAACCTCTCTTGTGTCATGACATAAATCTTTTATACAAAAACCGTGCGTTGCTTGGATAAAAGCTCGATACTGCTCAAAAGGTTGCGCAATGATACAAATGCATCAAAAACAACAAGAACAACAAGAACTTAACCATAAAGATGAAAAAGATAAAAAAGAAAAAAGACGCCAAGAAAGATTGGCACAACAATTGCGACAAAACTTAAAACGTCGAAAAGAGCAAAGCCGAAAAAGAGCGCAGACAGAGTCTTAAAAAAATGACCCCTACGCTGGTTTGCAACCAAACTTCTCAGATGTTCGTTCTTATCTTTGAGAAGTCTTCTCATATCATCGATTTCGTTTTGAAATCAGAATAAAATAACTTCTCAAGGGGGAAACCCTTTGGAGGGGGAAAGGGAAAAGAGGGAAAAAACTATGGACTCTATTCAAATTATAGGTGGAAAAAAACTTAAAGGAACAATTCCTATCTCAGGAGCAAAAAATGCCGCTTTGCCTTTGATGATTGCGGCACTGCTTACCGAACAAACGCTTACTTTAGACAATATTCCTCATTTGGCAGATGTCGAATCGCTTATTCGTATTCTTAATAATCATGGCGTTGGATATGCTGTTGATGGACAAAAAGACAATGGTGATAGTCTGAAGGCGAGAACAATTCATTTTACTGCACAAAAAATCGCCACAACACGTGCTCCATATGAATTGGTGAAAAAAATGCGCGCAAGCTTTTGGGTGATTGGACCTCTGCTTGCAAGGTGTCGAGAAGCCTATGTATCCTTGCCTGGAGGCTGCGCTATTGGAACAAGACCTGTCGATTTTATTCTCGAGGGGCTTAAAAGCCTAGGCGCGCGCCTTTCTATCGAAAATGGTTATGTCCATGCTAAGGCGTTAAGCGGACTCAAAGCGGCTCACTATCGTTTTCCTAAAGTCACTGTTGGGGGGACCCATGTTATGCTTATGGCTGCAACAATGGCAAAGGGAAAAACTATCCTGGAAAATGCTGCTTGTGAACCAGAAGTCGCTAATCTTATTCGGACGCTCAATGCTATGGGCGCAAAAATACTCGGTGAGGGAACATCAACACTCACTATTGAGGGGGTTAAAAAACTCAATGGTGCAAGAATACGTGTTATTGCGGATCGAATCGAAGCGGGAACCTATGCCATGGCTGTTGCTATGACAGGCGGAGATGTGTTTCTCAAAAATGCAAATCCTAATCATCTTACACAAGTGCTTGGCGTTTTGCAAAAAACTGGACTCGATATTCAAATAGAACCAGAAGGAATTCACGTTAAACGAAATCCGCGGCAAACAAAAATAATGCCCGTCGATATCAAAACTGGGCCTTATCCCGCTTTCCCAACCGATCTTCAAGCGCAATTTATGGCGCTGATGACCCGTGCTCAGGGAATCTCCCATATTACAGAAACAATTTTTGAAAATCGTTTTATGCATGTGCAAGAACTTATCCGTTTGGGAGCTCAGATAAAGCTCGATGGGCAGACGGCAACGGTGCATGGAATAGAAAATCTCCAAGGTGCCCCCGTTATGGCAACCGATTTACGCGCTTCTGTCTCCTTGGTTATTGCTGCTCTGGCGGCAAAGGGAGAAACAATTGTTAACCGCGTTTATCATCTTGATCGAGGCTTTGAGAGATTGGAAGCAAAATTAGCGCAATGTGGTGCTGTCATTCAACGGATAACAGCTTAAAGCTCCTCTAGAATTCTTCTGATGCTCTCATTGGCAGAATTCTTCCTCTTTGTAGATGAGAGACCTTGCCTATGCCACTTTGGAGTATTTTTTATGGGACTCTTGAAAATGGTGCTTAAAGGCAAAGTTTCTCTACAACAAAAACTTTTGAGGGTGAGGATTAAGGGAAAATTTTCCGGTGCTGGATTTTGGCGCTTATCTTGGGAATGGGCTGTTATGGGGCTATTCTTGTGTAAAATTTTCTCTTTGGGCTGCAAAGCTGTTTTGGGGGAAAGCTTTGAAGAAAGGCAGTGTATAAAAATTGTGCAAAAAATATTACCAGAAATCTGGAATCTCAGATTTTAAGCGAGGACCAATCCGTACTGCTGAGACCTTTTCTGCTAAACCCGTGCGGTCTGAAAGCTCTACCGCTAAACCGCAAAGTGTGGCAGGACCTTGTGCTGGTTCATAACGACCTTGCTTCTTCTTATAAAGAAAACGGTGTAAAGGCTCTTCCTTATCCATTCCTATCGCTGAATTATAATCTCCACACATGCCTGCATCCGACAAGTAAGCACTACCACCCTCTAAAATTTGAGCATCCGCTGTGGGAACATGGGTATGTGTTCCAACAATAACACTGACGCGTCCATCAAGAAAATGGGCTAAACATTGCTTTTCACTGGTTGTTTCTGCGTGAAAGTCAAAAATAATCGCATCTGCTTGCTCCAACAAAGAGCAAGAAAAGAGAATCTTTTCTGCTGTTTCAAAGGGGTCATGCACTTTGCACGGCATAAAAATACAGCCTAAAAGATTGGCAACAAGTACACGTGCTCCATTTCGTGCCGTAAAAACACCAGAACCTCTGCCAGGAGTTTCCTGCATAAAATTGGCCGGACGTAAAAAACGATCGCTCTCAGAGGCATAGTATAATGCTTCCTGATACGAAAATGCATGGTTGCCCGTTGTTATAACGTCAACACCGGCCATGAGAAGATCTTGATAAGTCTCCTGACTGATGCCAAAACCAGAAGAGGCATTTTCACCATTCACGACAACAAAATCAAGCCGCCATTTTTTGATCAGTTGTGGAAGCTGCTCAAAAACAACTTTACAACCTGTTGCTCCAACAATGTCACCCAAAAATAAAAAACGCATAGGCGTTTTAATCACATTTTAGCCTTTTAATAAACCTTTTTCTGTAAAAATTCCTTCCACAACAAGATCATGTTCTGCATGAGGAATGGATTCAACTTCTTGACAGGAAAAGCCTAGGCCTAAGAGTCTAAGGTGATGCCCCTGTTTTTCAAGAGCCTCAATGGCACGATCATAATATCCTCCCCCATAGCCAAGGCGGTGACATTGATTGTCAAACGCGGAAAGAGGAACAATAATCAGGTTGGGTACAATAACGGCATTTTCTTTCCCCGGACCCAGAGTGCCAAAACGCATCGGCTCTAACACGGTGTTTGGTGAATAGGAACGAAAAACCATGGTGGTGGAATTAAGCACAACTGGTAATGCTAAATGGCCACCACGTAACGCTATAGCGTTAAGTAAAGGACGGGGATCGATTTCCGATTTAATAGGCCAATAACCCGCCAAAATAAGGCGAGAGAAATCTTCCCCCTTTGCTTCAAGATTCTCAATTAAGTGGTGGCAGGCGCGCTGTGAAAAAGTAGCGCGTTCTTGTGTTGACAAAGCAGCGCGGCGCGATAAACCAATTTTGCGTAATTGTGCACGAATGAACAAAGAAGTGTTGGAGGGAAGAGGGCTTTGTATCATGACCGTGTCAATTTGTTATCTATTGTGCCGTTGGTCAAACAAAATAAAATTCTCATAAATCTCTTGAAAAATGTCATAAAAATTTGCTGCTTGCTTCCTGCGAAAAAATCTAAAAAATTCGTTTTATCGATGCAAAAAAGGTGATCCACGACAGCCGATGGAAAAAGTTGACCCCGGGAACCTAAACAAATAGGTGGGCGCCATATGAAAAAGCCCACGGGCTTTATCAGGGACAGCTCCCTTGGAGATCACTAAGGTCTCAGGAATACGTTATTTCCTGTCGAGAAGCGTAGAACACCTCTTCTAATATAAAACAGTTTGCAAGCTTCTGCTAGATATAAAATAATTTCAATTTCCTTAATCTTTTAGGAATGGTGTTGAGGACGCTCTGTTGCTTTTCATGGTAACACCAAGTGCAAAAAATGCCAGAAAATGCCAGAAAATGTCTTGTAACTGCGTGGTTCAAACTCTAGAGCATGGTTCAGGTTAGGCATGGCAAGTTTAAAATCATTCAATTGAATGTGAATCCAGGCGCGCCTTAGCCAAGCTTTTGCATAGTTTGGTAAAAGCTATATGAGTGAGGTTCAAAGGGAGGCGATTCAAAGTGCTTGCGGTGTTTGTTGGTCTAAAAGAGCTTCAATGCGCTTTTGAAGCTTTTGCATTTGTGGGTAAAATTCAAGCGCTTTTTCATAGGCTTTGAGGGCAAGTTGAGGACGCTCTGTTGCTTCCATGGTAACACCAAGTGCAAAAAATGCATTGTAACTGCGTGGTTCAAACTCTAGAGCATGGTTCAGGTCAAGCATGGCAAGTTTAAAATCATTCAATTGAATGTGAATCCAGGCGCGCCTTAGCCAAGCTTCAGCATAGTTTGGTAAAAGCGCAAGTGCATTGTCTATATAGTCAAGAGCAAGACCATAATCGTCAGCATTAATAGCATTTTCAGACCATGACATTAAAAGATCAATCGTCTCACTTCCCGATTGAGACCATAAATGCTGAAGTTGTTCGCTTATCTTTTTGGCTTTACGAACATTTGCACAAAATTTCAATTCTTTTAGAAGGCGTGAAATTTCCGCTTCTTGCCGCTGTTTTTCTCTGTTCCCACCAAAATGGGGGCTTGAAACAAAATCTTCAAGAAGAATTGCAGAGGAATTAGAATCGCTTATCACAGGTGCTGAGAGAGGAGCGCTGGGGATGAGATCTTCCAACGGTAAAAGCGATTGTGGAGTGGGGCGATCTTCAGGAAGAGAAGGAGGATTTTGCCCATAGCTTGTTTGGATAAAGCAAAAACTGCTGGAAAAAATTAAAAAGAAAACTACCCAACGAAAAAAAATCCGCCAAAAAGCAGAAAAAAAACACAAATACAGAGCCTTTAAAAAAACAAAAAACCCATAAAACAAGCCCTTAAACGACGAATAATCAGATAATGGACCTGTCGTGCTAAAATTTCAAGAGAGAAAAAGTTCTCATGCCCGCAAAAAGCAGGCACAAAAACCATTAACCCTGGCGTGCTCTAAAACGCGGGTTTGTTTTATTGAGGATATAAACACGACCCTTGCGACGCACCAAACGATTGTTACGGTGACGTTCCTTCAATGCTTTAAGTGAATTTTTAATTTTCATCATACTCACCGTTTATATTACTATAATACAATGCTTTGCTTTAACATAATGCCTTAACATAATGCTTTTTTCTGAGCTTTTTTCTTGCTTACCATTCCAACGCTCTCACACACTGCTCGCGTTTTTTCAAACACTGTGCCGTAACAAACAGCTTATCATAACACAACCATGGCGTTATAATGCATTACATTATAATGCGCTGTGTGCGTTATAATGCGCTGTTTTCCCTTTTTACACTGCGAGCATAAAAAGAAAAACGTACCCTTAAAATAAAGGTACGCATTAACACATTCCATTGCCACAACGAACAAACGTTATACAAAACGAACAAACGTTATACAATAAGCGTTACAAAATAAACGCTCCAATGAATAAGCGAAAATTGCAAAAAAGCTAGGACAGTTTTAACGAAAAATCTGCTTCTTGTCAAGAGAGGATCATTTTTTTAAGGGTGTATCATTTTTAGGATCTTTAAATCATGCTCTTATATGAGAAGCAAAATCTGTGACAATAACTTCTTTTCGTTGAAAATTTTGCTGTAGGAAGGGCGCTTAGCTGCGGAATTGTGCCTCAAAATTATGTCTTTATGTGAACAAAACAGAACAGCTCTGTAGTCGATAATATGTTCGTCAGTTTTGCTTTATATGAAAAGCCAAAATATTCGTACTCTTATAATCTAGGTAACTCTATGGGCTAGGGCAGAAAAAATATATTTTTCTTTAAAATTTTAAGAGATATTAAGATATGAGGCTGTGTGTTATCAATAAAACTTTATGGGAAAAATGCTGTGTGCTGTCTCTTTATCTAACCTGTTTGGGCCCATATTCTCTACCAGCTTGCTTGATAGAAAATCCCATATCACCAATAAACTGTGCTTTGCGCTGATATTTGAGAAATAAAAGTGCGTGCGCTGAAAGTTCAGTTATTGCTAATTATTCCCATGCCGCTTTACTCTCATTAACGCGCATTAACGCGGTTTGCCGTTTTTGATTCAGCAGTGTTATTATTTTGATCTAAACTGCCTGCTGGCAATTCTTTACGCTCTGCATCCGTGATATAACTTTTAGGTAATTCTTTTCTCATAGAACATTCCTTGTTATTCTGTAGGCCGTGTATAAGGCAGATAAAAATTCACATAATTAGGTTGGGAATTAAGCGCAGGACTTGCTTGTGGTGCTTTTCATATTCGGTGAACTGTATGAGTGATGAGCAGTTGAAATCCGCTAGGTGAAAAGAAATCCAATGATTGACAGGTTGGTGCTGGTGAAAAGCTTTAAGCTGGGAGAGGCGAGTGATGTTTTAAAGTGGCTCGTTTTTTGGTGGTGCGTTGATATTTTCCCATACGCTAAAATTGTCATTATTTGTGAGAGGTATTGTTTCGATATTGTTTGAAAGAGAAAATATTATAATTTTTTGCAATATAAAAAATCTTTTCATTTTTGCTGCTAATCTCCTGAAATTAATCTATTGATCGATCTGTGTTGTGATCGTCTCCGCAGCGACCAAAGAGGGATTTGAAAGCTTGAACACTCGATGCATAAAATTTAACCTACTCTGTAGGTATTCCCGATTCCTGGAGCTTTTGCTATCTTTTGCTATGTCCAAATGCTTTTCAGTACGCAAAGCAAAAGATTGCCTGAACTCAGTCCTTTCAAACTCCCCGGAATATTAGTGCGAGGGTGCTTGCAACCGGTAGGGGGTAAAGTGAAAACAAAAAATCCACATTTAAATGACATTTCCATAGGCAAAAAAATTCGTTATAGAAGAGTGATGATGGGGCTTTCTCAAAAAGAATGAGGGTGCCATTTAGGAATAAGCTTTCAACAAATCTAAAAATATGAAAAAGGGGTTAATTGTGTGGGTGTTAGATGTTTGCAGGAAATTGTACAGAAAATTGCTCATCTCTTGGATGAGCCCATCGGCTTTTTTATACCGATATTGCAACAAAAACACATATTTTATACCAGGGCCATTCGGCTTGTGAAAATAACGCAGAAATCTTTAGCGAAAAAGAAATTTTGCTGTTAAAAAATTTTAGAGCGCTCAAACAAAAAAACAAAAAGCTCTTTTGTGGTTGATTTTTGATCATGAATAAAATCACTTTCCTTTTACATCATCGTTGTTTCGTTGCGGGTTAAAAACTGTAAAATGTCACCAAAGCGAAAAGTGTGTCATCAGACAGCTTCAATTTCTTAGCAAATGCTCGAATTTTTTGAGATATGGAATCGGATGAGAGAGAGCTGTACAGTTTGTCTTCGTCTTCCAATGTTGTACGCTTTCCCTCATATGAATAGATCTCGTGAGGCTGTCATTTTCAAAGATGCATGAGATATTATCCTTTTATGGTGCAGTTTTGTCAATTTTTTGCTTATCACGCTTGGGGGGTCTTGTTGTCGGTTTTAAAAGTGGTGCATTGGGGGTGTTGTGATTGTAGCGGGAGTGTTGGGGAGGGGGGAGATTTGTGGTTTTGTGGGTTTGTGTATTTACGATTTTGCGGATTTATAG
>NZ_CM001557.1:227115-231068 GCF_000273375.1 Bartonella birtlesii IBS 325 | reverse complement strand
TGGGTTTGTGTATTTACGATTTTGCGGGTTTATAGGAAGGGTATGGGAGAGGTGCTTCTTGAATAATATGGGAAGGGAGTAATATGGGAAGCTGGTGAAAGGCTGGTGAGGGGATAGGTGAGGGGGTGATTGTAGCGGGAGTGTTGGGGAGGGGGAGATTTGTGGTTTTGTGGTTTTGTGTATGTGGGAGCGGCTCTTGTTAAGATTTGCTGGCTGATCCCGTTAGTTGGATGATATGCCCCATTTTGCGCAAGGGCTGGGCAGAACTTTTGCCATATAAATGTACCGATGTGCGGTCTTGTGTGAGAAAATATTTGACTTCATTAAAATTGTTGCCAAGAAGGTTGATCATTTGACAATTGCTGTGGCGGTATGTGCTGCCTAGGGAAAGCCCGCAAATGGCACGGATATGCTGTTCAAATTGTGATGTTACGCACGCCTTTTGTGTCCAATGGCCAGAGTTGTGAACGCGGGGTGCTAATTCATTCACTAACAAACCTCCGTCTATGAGTACAAAAAATTCAATGCAAAGAATACCAACATAATCAAGAGCATCCATTACCGTTGCACTGATCTCTTGCGCTGCCTTTTGTATTTCAAGTGGAACATGCGAGGGTAAAAATGATTTATGAAGAATACCGTTTTTATGTTGATTTTCAGGGCAATCATAAAAAATATGTTCTCCTTGTTTTGTCCGTGCCGAGAGAACCGAAATTTCCGATAAAAAAGGAATAATTTCTTCCAAAATTAAAGGTTGTTCTTGAAAATTCGTGAAGGCTTTTTCAAGCGCTTGCTTATGGGGATGATCTAGCATGATCTGGTTTTTCCCATCATAACCAAAACGGCGGGTCTTTAAAAGACCACGATTGCCTAATGCCGAGAGCCCTGAAAGAAGAGAAGCATAATCATCAATGGCGTACCACGATGCTGTGCCAATGCCTCGATCACGCAAAAATTGTTTCTCAAAAAGCCGGTCTTGTGTGATCTCTAACGCTTTAGAAGAGGGATAAACATTTTTGACCTTCTCTACATATTGAACCGTTTCAAGGGAAAGATTTTCAAACTCATAGGTCACAACATCACACAGTGAAGTAAAACGGTCTAGGGCAGAATTATCATTATAGGGCGCAACAATATGCTCATTTGCTGTTTGTGCTGCTGGACAATCTGCTTCAGGGCAAAAAACAACCGTGCGAAACCCTAGCTCTGCAGCTGCTATGGCAAGCATGCGCGCCAATTGTCCGCCGCCTATTAAACCAATGGTGCTTCCAAAAGGCAACATGGTGCAGGTTTTGGTAGCAGCAGATTTGGATATGAGGGAGCTGGATGTGGATTTGGATATGAGGGAGCTGGATGTGGATTTGGAGGTGAGGGAGCTGGAGGGGCTGAGAAGTTTTGTCATTTTAAACCTCAGTTACCGGAGTTTGCGCAACATTTTCTGTTTGTTTTTGGCGCCAATCTTGTAACCGTTGTGCAAGGCTATCATCGTAAATCGCCATGACTGCTGCTGCTAAAAGCGCTGCGTTAATGGCACCTGCTTCGCCTATTGCCAATGTGCCAACTGGTATTCCTGCTGGCATTTGCACGATGGAAAGTAGAGAATCTTGACCCGATAAAGATTGTGTCTGTATGGGAACGCCAAAAACAGGAAGCGGGGTGAGCGCTGCAAGCATACCAGGAAGATGTGCTGCACCTCCTGCTCCGGCAATCAAAATTTTAAAACCTGCTGCTTTTGCTCCTTTGGCAAATTGGTAGAGGCGCTCAGGGGTGCGGTGTGCCGAAACAATATGCGAAGTATGTGAAATATCAAGGTTCGTTAAAGTGTCCGCGCTATGGCGCATCGTTTGCCAATCTGATTGGCTGCCCATTAAAATCGCTACATCACATGATTGCTTGGTCATTTTATATCCTTTTAAATTGTTTAAGTTCAAGTGTTTAAGGCGATTCATTCTTCTTGTAAGAGTTTATTTTCCCTTTGAAAAGTCTCTTGATAATAGAGTAACAGTTTTCTTAAGAAGATCGAAGGTGCGTAACAGAGTTTATAGGCAGAAGAATTATAGAAATTTGAAGTCTTTTGCTTTTCAAGATGCTGGTCCTATTGATATGTCGCGTATTCTTTCTAAGAAGTGGAAAATATAACGGACTTTATGATGGCAAAAAATAAAAAAACTTCCAAAAAATAGAAAAATTTTCAAATCTATGGTAAATCGCAAAGTAAAATATTGTCGATATTTTTTCACCTGTCCTATTTTTATCAAAATTTTGTATAAAAAAGAGATCTTTAGTTCTTTGCTTCTGATAAGAGGCTAAAAGAGTGATCCCGCTACAAAGAGTGATCCCATTGTGTCGAAACCAGTTGGTGGTGATGTTATGGATGTTTTGAAAGCGGGTGCAACACCCTGGGGTGCTGATATGCGCCAAGGAAAAGCTGTGAAATGAAAAACGGAGCTGTGTGCAGAGCCAATTAGGAGAAATCTTTGTCTTTTATGAGAGAGAAAAACCAAGAATAGAGTTTTAAATATTTAAAGTAGCACTTTTTCGTTTAAATGCAGATTGTTTCAAATCAGAAAGCATGCGTAGATTGCCGTTAAAATGTGCATGATTACTGATGATCCGTGCTTGGGGGCGCATGATGTTAAAAGCTTTTATTGGACTTGGAGTGCGTTGTAAAATTGCTCTTTAGTTTTTCTTGTGGGGTTTTTCCTGTGGGGTTTTTCCTGTGGGGGTT
The DNA here is from genome assembly GCF_000273375.1 of Bartonella birtlesii IBS 325. Lineage (NCBI taxonomy): Bacteria > Pseudomonadati > Pseudomonadota > Alphaproteobacteria > Hyphomicrobiales > Bartonellaceae > Bartonella > Bartonella birtlesii. The sequence goes on along the minus strand of NZ_CM001557.1, from coordinate 228,340 downwards.
TCCTGTGGGGGTTTTCTTGTGGGGGTTTTCCTGTTGGTTTTTCCTGTGGGGGTTTCCTGTGGGGTTTTTCCTGTGGGGGTTTTCTTGTGGGGGGGTTCTTGTGGTGAGAATTCTAAATCTTTTTAAAAGCAGATGTTCTTCTCTGCTGGAGGCAACTTCCTCATGAAGTTCATCATAAGGGTAGGGGACTCTTGTTTTGTGGAGATATTGGCGTAAAAAAGTCAGTGGAACGCTCAGAATATCGGCAATATTTTTCAAGCGTTTTGCACTCACATGCTTTAAGTCTGTTTCATATTTTTGAATCTGCGCGCTTATACTTAAAGCATGTGCTCATTGTTTTTGAGATATTTTTGGCATTTTTCAGCTAAATTTGCCTAAAATGAATGCTCTTGCCTACAAAAATGTCGTTGAGAGTTTTGATTTGCATTTTAAAGCTCCCGCCAGTTGTGAGCGCCCTCGCATGAGTATTCCGGGGGGTAAAGTACTGAACCTAAATCAGCTTTTTTGCTTTTAGTGTTTGGGAGTAGTGCTTGGGAGTAGCGCTTGGGAGTAGTGCTTGGGAGTAGTGCTTGGAGTAGTGTTTGGGAGTAGCGCTTGGGAGTGGTGCTTGAGAGTAGTGCTTGAGAGTAGCGCTTGGGAGTGGTGCTTGAGAGTAGTGCTTGGGAGTAGTGTTTGGGAGTAGTGCTTGGGAGTAGTGTTTGGGAGTAGTGCTTGGGAGTAGTGTTTGGGAGTAGTGTTTGGGAGTAGTGCTTGGGAGTAGTGTTTGGGAGTAGCGCTTGGGAGTAGTGTTTGGGAGTAGTGTTTGGGAGTAGTGCTTGGGAGTAGTGCTTGAGAGTAGCGCTTGGGAGTGGTGTTTGGGAGTAGTGTTTGGGAGTAGCGCTTGGGAGTAGTGTTTGGGAGTAGCGCTTGGGAGTAGTGTTTGGGAGTAGCGCTTGGATATGGCAAAAGCTTCCCGGAGGCTCTGAGGCTCTGGGATTTGTTTGCATGTTCGAATTTTAGGATTTTAAGATTCAAGCTGATTATTCGCTATATAAGTAAAACACTTAGTAAAACACTGGGTACAAGTATAAAGTCTCAAAAGATTGCTAGTGTTTTTGAATTTACAGAATTTATCCCATTTTACCTACAGCGGTTGCTATTATGGTCTCATTCATGGGGTGGGATGCAATATGGAGGTGTTTGGGCATGTGCGTGAGGGGGCGTGTGCGTGAGGGGGCATGTGCGT
>NZ_CM001557.1:190761-226297 GCF_000273375.1 Bartonella birtlesii IBS 325 | reverse complement strand
TGTGCGTGAGGGGGCGTGTGCGTGAGGGGGCGTGTGCGTGAGGGGGCGTGTGTGTGAGGGGGCGTGTGGTGGGATATTTGTGCGTTTTGGCTGGGGATATGAGATATATGATAAAGAGCCTGGGTGGGTGGATCTGGGTGGGTGGAGAAGAGCTTGTGAGGTGGAGGTATTTTTGCTGTTTTGTGCCGCTTTTGCTTTGCTTAAAAAGGCAAAAAATTTATGCCATAGACAAAAATGTAGCGATTTGAATCATTCTTAGGAGAAAAGAAGAAGCTTTGGTGTCAGAAATAAGACAAAAACACGAGTGTCTCATTATGAGAAAAGAGCGATAAAAATCTTCTTGAATTAAAAAAGAAAATCCTTTTTTTGGGCCGTTTAAATAAAAATTTTCCTCTTTTAAAACAAAATACGTCTTGCAGTATAGAGGATGGCTGCGTGCTGTGAGCAAGGTTTGTTGATTTTCGCTTTTGCTGCTCTATATCTTCTGTTGTTTTCTCGCTTTAAAATAAAAATACAGGGGCAATTGTGAATAACAAAATAATGGTCTCTTTTTTGCCCAATTTTGTCATATGTTACATACCAAAATAAGAAAGGAGACTTTGTGCTATGTTTTTCCCATTTTTAATTGCTTTAGGTGCCGCAATAACGACTGTCTATGGTAAAAAAAATATCAGTTATGCCTTGTGGACAGTTTTATTGGTTGTCATTCTTCTTACTTTTAATCACCACGCAACTTCTACTTTAAACTTATCTTTTTGAGAGAAATCCCCATGGAATCCGTTGAACATAAAAACCCTCATTTCGTTATATTTATGAATACCCTAGGACTTATTGGATTATCCATTGTCTTGGTCGTGGCTTTTTATTATCAGTTGGTGAAGTTTGAGCTACCTTGTCCCCTTTGTCTGCTTCAACGTGTTGGTTTGATGTTGGCTGGGTGTGGGTTTTTACTCAATATTCACTATAAAGTGAAAAATACCCATTATGGTATGGTTATTCTTGGTTGTATGGTAACCAGTATTATCGCTGCAAGGCAAGTGTTTTTGCATATCACTCCAGATGATCTTGGATATGGTTCAACATTCTTTGGACTGCATTTTTATACTTGGGCTTTTATCATCTCGGTGCTTTGTATTCTTGCCGTTTCCATTGTTATGATTTTGAGCGAATTGGCTCACAAATTTAAAATGTTTTCTCCTTTTCCAGTTTTGAGTAAAATGGCAAGTTTCTTATTTGTCTTTTTGATCGCAGCAAATTTGATTTCTACTGTTCTCGAATGCGGAGGTGGGCAATGTGCTGATGATCCAGTAGAATATGAGTTGTTGTCAAATTGGTTTCCTGCCTCATCTTAAAATGTTTTTTAATAAATTTTTTCAATAATATCTTAGGTGAGATCAAAGAGGCGGCAATATTAATGTTGTCGCTTCTTTCTTGTCATTTCTTGTCAAAACTTGAAGATCATAAAAAATTGCTCGAGCAATTTGCGTAAAATCAATTCGTCTTAGTTTCTCATATTTAATGTATGATTTTGGGGGGCTAAAAATGTTATGAAGTGGCTGGGTTTTGCTAGGCTAAAAATTTATGGTGCCTTTGTGGGACTTCTTTTCCTCTTATTGCTCTTTTGATTTTGTGTGAGCAAAACTCGTAATTTAATGTTTATCGATGCGGTAGAGCTGTTTTTAAATGTTTTCTAGAGTATTAGGAATTGAAATTCGGAAAAATTACTGTGTGATAATCTTTTGTAAGGGCCTGCGTGCTTTTTTCTTTGCGTGCTTTTGCTATTGCTTAGGGGCTGTGGGGCATATGGGGGGTGGGGCAGAAAATATGTTCATAAAACTGCCGTCTTTAGAAGGGCTAAGGCCCTAGAGTTTAAAGATTTTTAAGAGCGTTAGGGAATAAATGCGAAAAGAAAAAGCTTTGCTTTTTGTTGAATTTTTGTTCACAAAACTAACAAAATAGGATATGAATGCTAAATAAGATATATAGCTAAAAAAATTATACGCATAAGGATATTGTTTTTTATGTCAAAAGAAGAAGTTTTGGAATTTTCTGGTATCGTAACTGAACTCTTACCAAATGCGATGTTTCGTGTGAAATTGGAAAATGATCATGAAATTATCGCCCATACTGCTGGAAGAATGCGCAAAAACCGTATCCGCGTGTTGGCTGGTGATAAAATCATGGTGGAGATGACACCCTATGATTTGACAAAAGGGCGTATTACCTATCGCTATAAGTAAGTTATGGTTGTTTTTTTCTAAAGCGTTGCTCTTGTTGCTAAAATGGCTTGTCTTTCTTCTTAAAATTTAAACTTCTTAAAATTTAAAACAAGAAAGAAATTGAAGCGTCTTCAAAATGCGGCACAATGTGTAAAGTCAATAGATCAGAACTATTGGTGGTGCTTCTTAAGGCGTCAAAATAAATTGGTTGGGGGAGTAAATTAACTGGGGGCTTATTATTCTAAGGGGCCAAAATGACAAATCTGAAGAGAACCTTCTTAGGAAAAAAATCTGTGAAAGAAAAGAGTGTTCAAGATCTCCAATTTGTACTCGCTTCCGCTTCATCTCGCCGTTTTATGCTCTTAGCGCAGATTGGTCTTGAACCCCATGAGGTTTGTGCAACCGATATTGATGAAACACCAAAATCAAGAGAACACCCTGCCTCTCTTGCAAAACGGTTGGCTAAAGAAAAAGCCCTTAAGGCACAAGAGATTTTGCTGTGGCGTAATCAAAATGAACAACAGAATATGGCACAAAAAATGGTCATCTTGGCTGCTGATACCGTGGTGGCGGTGGGGCGTACCATTCTTCCTAAACCAGAGAACGAAGATGAGGCTTATGAATGTTTGCGCTTCCTTTCGGGACGTTCTCACAAGGTTTATACTGCTGTTTGCGCACTCAATGACGCGAGGAAAATAACGGTAAAATTGGTCGAAAGTCGTGTTCGTTTTCGCCGCCTCACAGCTCTATTGATGGATGCCTATCTTGCTTCTGGAGAATGGCAGGGAAAAGCTGGTGGCTACGCTATTCAGGGGAAAGCAAGTGCTTTTGTGGTTCATATCGCTGGCTCTTATTCCAATGTGGTAGGATTGCCATTGGCTGAAACTATGGATCTTCTCACAGCTTATCATTATCCTGTGCTCGCTTATTGGCGTGGAGAAATATGTTAGAAAAATTTTATCTGTTATGCCGTAAAATCCTGCCGTTTATGGTAGTGATAGAAGCTATGTAAAACTTTACACACAAAATATTTTTAGATAATTTGCTCAATATTGAGCGAAGCCTTTGCCTGTAGATCTTACGGTTAAGCAGCAGCAGCTTATCCAAGAGAAGCTGGGTTGTGTACAATGTTATATTGGGAGAAATTTTTGTTCTGTGAGATATGGGGAGAAGATGAGAGGCACTATGAAAAGGTGCAAACAGCAAAAAAATTAAAAAGAACTGCCAATAAATAATAGAGATGTAAAAAATATTGAGAGAAACAAAATTGACAAAAACAGAAAGATCTCCTACGCGCCCTCCGCATCCTTGCCCAATTTGTGGGCAGATGGCGCAACAAAACACCTATCCTTTCTGTTCAATACGCTGTCGTACTATCGATTTAAATCGGTGGTTGTCTGGTGCTTATGTTTTGCCACCACCACCGCAAGTGAGCGATGAAGAAGAATAAGCCGTTTCATGGTATAAAATGTCGCTTGTGGCAAGAGGCGAATGCTCTGCAGGGGAAGTATGGCAGAGGACCTACTTTTGGAGAAGTCTCGTGTTTTTATGCGATAAAGCAGCCTTATATCAAAGAGGAAGCCCTTAAAATAAGCCCAAATATTGATTAACAAAGCCCCTTGTTTGGTGCGCATGATGTTACAAGCTTTCATTGGGTTTAGAGAGTAATTGTAAAATTGCTTTGCGTTTTACAGAGTTTAGAATTCTAAATCTTTTGGCAGAAAATATTCTGCTCTTCAGGAGGCAATTTTATTATGAGCGGAGGAAGGCTGTTGTTTTGTAGAAATATTGGCATAAAAGTCGGCATAAAAAGGTAAGGGGAATTTTCAGTCTTTTTTGTCTTTTTGAATTTGTTGAAAGCTTATTCCTAAATGGCGTCCTCATTATTCTTTTTGAAAAAGCCCTATTGAGATTCTTTTGTGGTGAATTCTTTTGCCTATGGAAATGTCATTCAAATGTGGATTTTTTGTTTTCACTTTAAGCTTCCCTATCGGTTGCGAGCGCCCTCGCATTGGTCTTCGCGGAGTTTGAAAGGACTGAGTTCAGTCAACTTTTTGCTTTTCGTGCTGAAAAGCATTTAGCCTTTTGCTTTTCGTGCTGAAAAGCATTTGGACATAGCAAAAGCTCCAGGAATCCCGGGATATCCGCAAGAGTGGGCGCAATTGTAGGTGCGGATTTAGGGCTTTGAGTTTCTTGTTGATTGCTGGGGAGACGATCAAAAAAACAGATCGATCAATAGAGTAATTTCAGGAGATTGGAAAGAAAAATTAAAATATTTTTATGCTGTTTTCCGTGAAAAAGTCTTGTTTGGGGGGATGATCTGATGTTCGTGGAGGGGAATTGGTTGGAAGAAAAGGGGGGTGGAGCAGTGTTTATCAAAGTGATGGGGTGGTGAATCTTTCGTTTGTAACTTTCTGTAAATATGTAAAAGCGTAAAAATGTCTCTGTTAGATAAGGGGTGGAGGGGTTATGTGTGTCTTTATGTTCTGCCAGGCTTTTTTGCTGGGTTGGAAGAAAAGGGGGGGGTGGAGCAGTGTTTATAAATGAGGAGGGAGTTGGGATAAAGAGTGCTGTTAAGTCTTTAGTGTGTTGACGGGTGAGAAAAAGGGTGCGTGGAATGGAGGGGTGGAGTGAAATACAAAGGAAGGGAAAGTAGAGCTGAAAAAGTAACTGGAAGATGGAGAAAACACTGGTGGGGAAGTAAAAAAACTTCCTCACCTCTTTTATTTTTAAATGGAAGTGAGGGATTTGTCTTTTTCAAGAAGAGAAAAAGGTTAATTTGTTTTCATAATCTTCCAAGTTTTTCCATTAGACATATACATGATCTTTTTTCCTGTGGTTATCTTTTGTGCGCCGTGATCGGTGTGAAGTGTAGAATTGCCAGGTGCTTTATAATCTATAAAGATTGATTTCCACTGAAATAAATCAGGAGATGGCAAAAAGATATTGGGTGTCCAAGAACGGTTTTTTAAACGAATAACAACAAGCTCTTTTTTTTGTAACACCTTAGAAATTTCTTGTGCTGTCAGATCTTTCCCATTGGAAATGGGGATCTCTGGTCCAGCAGAAGGTGAGGCAAAACCTCCAAGGTCGCTTATACTATTCATGCAAAAACTGAGTGTACATGCTTTCTGGATGATATAAGAATCTGTACATTTTCCTTGGGTAGAGGCGTTCATATTCGCTTCGTATTCAATGTTTTGTTTGATGGCTCTAGGACTAAAAAAGGTTGAACTTTGCGGACTTAATACATAACAGGAGGAAAGATGCCTTTTCCAACGAGAATGATCTTCAACAAAACCATAAGATTTCTGAAGTTTGCCATATGTAGTTGGAACTTCTATGGTACCAACAGTTGTCTTTTTATCCGATATAAGATCGGTTATTGTTCCTGTAACCAGATCGCCATTTTTGAAAACATCTAATTTATATGGGATTCCAATTTTCCATGGAAACTCAATTTCACAGCGTACTCCTGAACCCTCTTGGGTAAAATGCTTACATTTACCATTCTTCCATCCGATTGCATTTCTGATGGAAAAGTGAATGGTATGGTGACCTCTGTTGAACAAACCAATCTGTCCACCTTTTCCATTTTGGAATTGAAAGTGGTTTCCCCAAAAATAGATAGAATTAGCTCCGCCATCATAAGTTATTTGCTGGGTGAAAGAAAATGTATCAAATAATGCATTTTCAGGCCATGTGTGCTCCATTACGACAACTTTGCCGGCAAAAACGGCATAGCTTGGTTTGCTTATGAGAAGAAATAAAAAAATTAAGAGTATCTTTTTTATGTTGTAGTACATATTTACCCTCCTTTCTTTCAAGAAAAACAGTGTAACTATATAATTATTAAAGCATAAGCTTACTGTTTTGTTAAGTGAAAGATAGAGAATACTTTTAATTTTACTATAAACTTTTTGTTGTGAAGACTGCTTTTTTAAAAGTAAAAATTGTGGTTGTATGCTCTTTTGTGTTGTTCAAATTTAAAGTTTAATGGTGGTGTTTGGGTATGAGAATTTAGAATGAGGGCTGATGATGAGGGGCATAAGGAAAGTTGCGGCTTTGTTGAAAAATAATATCGTGCTTCCTCCCCCCCCTCTTGTTATAAGTCTTGTAAAAACCCATATTCTTTTTAGCACTATGGTTCTTCTTTATGCGGCGTCATTTGCGGTGTTTGTTGCGGCTGGATAATTCTTTCAGGTGCCTCTATTTATGGCCTCTATTATGGAATACTGGGGGAGTTTAAAGTGCTGCGGTGGCTTGAAATTAAGGAAAAAAAATGAATCTGGAAAAATATAGCGAACGGTTGCAAGGTTTTTTACAATCAGCACAAAATAATGCTCTCTCTTCTGATCATCAGCAGTTTATGCCCGAGCACCTTCTCAAAGTGTTGTTAGACGATTCTCAAGGATTGGCAGCCTCTCTTATCCAAAAAGCCGGTGGTGATCTGTCTGTGATCCAAAAAGAACTGAAGCAAGCACTCGAGGCTTTGCCAAAAGTGCAAGGGGGTAATGGGCAACTCTATCTCGCACAGCCTTTGGCAAAAGTCTTCACGCTGGCTGAAGATCTGGCAAAAAAAGCCGGTGATCAGTTTGTAACCGTGGAGCGTGTGCTGCAAGCGCTGGTTATGGAGAAATCTGCAAAAACAGCCGATATTTTAACAAAGGGTGGTTTGACACCGCAAGCGCTTAATCAAGCTGTTGATGCGCTGCGTAAAGGAAAGACAGCGACAAGCCCCCATGCTGAGAGCCAATATGATGCTTTGCAAAAATATGCCCGTGATTTGACAAAAGATGCGCGCGAGGGAAAACTTGATCCTGTTATTGGACGTGAAGAAGAAATTCGCCGCACTATTCAAGTGCTCTCACGGCGGACTAAAAATAATCCTGTTTTGATCGGTGAACCTGGTGTGGGGAAAACAGCCATTGTTGAAGGATTGGCACTGCGTATTGTTAATGGCGATGTGCCCGAAACTTTGCGCGATAAACAACTCTATGCTCTCGATATGGGAGCACTTATCGCTGGTGCAAAATATCGCGGTGAATTCGAAGAACGTCTCAAGGCTGTGTTGGCTGAGGTGCAAGCCGAAAATGGCCAGATCATTTTGTTTATTGATGAATTGCACAATTTGGTAGGGGCGGGGAAATCTGATGGTCCTATGGATGCTTCTAATTTGCTCAAACCTGCCCTCGCACGCGGGGAGCTTCATTGTGTGGGCGCGACAACTTTGGATGAATATCGCAAATATGTTGAAAAAGATGCCGCTCTTGCGCGACGCTTCCAACCTGTCTTTGTGCCTGAGCCAAATCTTGAGGATACTATCTCTATTTTGCGCGGTATTAAAGAAAAATACGAGCAACATCACAAGGTACGCTTGGCAGATAGTGCCTTGATCGCTGCGGCAAGGCTTTCTAACCGCTATATTACAGATCGCTTCTTGCCCGATAAAGCTATTGATTTGGTAGATGAGGCGGCGGCACGGTTGCGTATGCAGGTCGATTCCAAACCTGAAGAACTTGATGCACTTGATCGGCGTATCTTGCAGCTGAAAATTGAACGTGAAGCTTTGAAAACAGATGTGGAGCCAACGGCAAAAGAACGGCTAAAAACCGTGCAGGATGAACTGAATATATTGGAACAGCAGTCGAGAGAGATGACAACCGCTTGGCAGGCGGAGAAACAAAAATTAGGGCATGCCGCCGATTTGAAAAAACAACTCGAAGAAGCACGCAATGCTTTGGCTATTGCACAACGTGATGGACAGTTTCAACGCGCTGGAGAGCTCGCTTATAGTGTTATTCCTGGGCTCGAAAAACAATTGAGTATCGCTGAAAATGATGATCAGAAAAATCATCTCGTTGAAGAAACCGTCACCGCTGAACATGTGGCGCGTATCGTTTCTCGCTGGACTGGAATTCCTGTTGATCGTATGCTTGAGGCAGAGCGAGAAGCACTTTTGCGTATGGAAGATGAAATTGGTAAACGTGTGGTGGGGCAGGGTGAAGCTGTGCAGGCTGTTTCGCGTGCTGTGCGCCGTGCGCGTGCCGGGTTGCAAGATCCTAATCGCCCTATTGGGTCTTTCATGTTTTTGGGGCCTACTGGTGTGGGGAAAACCGAATTAACAAAAGCTCTTGCCGCTTTTCTTTTTCAAGACCCTAATGCGATGTTGCGCATCGATATGTCGGAATATATGGAAAAGCACGCTGGTGCACGCCTGATTGGCGCGCCGCCTGGATATGTGGGATATGAAGAGGGAGGAGTGCTGACCGAAGCCGTGCGCAGAAGACCCTATCAGGTTATTCTGTTTGACGAAATCGAAAAAGCTCATCCTGATATTTTTAATCTCTTGTTGCAAGTGCTTGATGAAGGACGCTTGACTGATAGCCAAGGACGTACCGTTGATTTTCGTAATACCTTGCTGATTATGACCTCCAATCTTGGTGCTGAATTTTTAACCGCTTTGCCTGAGGGACAAACAACTGATCAGGCAAAAGGTGATGTCATGAATGTTGTTAAAGCAGCTTTTCGTCCCGAATTTCTGAACCGTGTTGATGAGATTATCCTCTTTCAACGGTTGCAACGCAAAGATATGGAAGCTATTGTTGATATTCAGATCCAACATTTACAGAATTTGCTCAATGAACGAAAAATAACTTTGCATATCAAACCAGAAGTTCGACAATTCCTTGCCGATAAAGGCTATGATCCCCTCTATGGGGCACGTCCTCTCAAACGCATTATCCAAAAAGAAATTCAAGATCCAATGGCGGAAAATATCCTGTTTGGGAAAATTTATGATGAGACGACGGTGACAATTGCAAAAGAAGGAGATCAGCTGGTCTTTTTACCTGAAAAAGAAAAAAATAAGCAATAATAAGTAAAATATAGGGGGAGAAATATAAAAACTTGACAAGGTAAATCTAAATAGGTATCATAATGACACAATCGGAATTGTGCGTTTTTACCAAGCCGAGAAACTGCCGAGAGACTGATGTTGGTAGGGGTGCTGGTTAAAGCATGTCACGTAAGCTTCGTAAATTGCAGTTTCCTATGAAAGTTTTTTCTAGAGTTAAGTTTGCTCATACCAATATCTTGAGGCAATGAGAGAAAATGCTGGCCTTTAAAAGGGTAGGAGGGGGCATTATCCGTTTCTCTTTCTTGAGCGCGATCTCTCTTAAGGACCCGATCTCATGTGCTTATCGGGTGAATCAATATCATATTCAATAGTCTTGTGCTTTTTTCTCTTCTGGTAAAGCTCTTGCCTTTGCCAGTTATAGGACGAGGCGGGCGGTGTGAAACTGTTGCATGGGTTCAAGATTATGCTGGCAAGATTATGCTGGTAAGGATGATTTAAGTCATCTTTGTCTGATTTGTACATTATAGGCGGTGCTTTACTGGGTGATGAGAGAGTGGGGGAGATGCGTTTTTTCTGGCTCTTTGATCTTGAGGTATTTTGCTCTTCTTGAAGATGTGTTGTTATGACCCTTTGACTTGTTAATGCTTGCTTTGTTGGATGGCATGGGGGCAGATCATGGGGAGAGTTTAGCTGTTTCTTTGAAGGTGAGAGAAGGAGCATGGGGGTGAAAGGGAGAGTTTCATGGTAAAAAGGCAAAAATTTACACTCCATTATCCAGCAAAGAATGCGCTAAAATGTGCCCTTTATCCTTTATATCCGGTTATGCAAAAATGGTTTGAATGATCCAATTGGTCTTGATCTTGCATTAAAAGGCTCTTTTCTGTTTTTGAAATTTTGTGGGTGGTTTTTTATGCTGTTTTTATGTCATGGGTGTTCTTCTCTTTTTTTGAAGGAATAGGATGATGGCGGATGAATCTTGTCTTCCTTTACGCCGAAGAGGGCGTCCTAAAGGGACTGTAAATAAAACAACAAGGCGTTTTAATGAAGCTCTGCTTACAGCTGCTGAACAAGCTGGATATCATTATGGTAAGGATGGGCTGGTATCTTATTTGCAATATCATGCATTGAATAATCCTGTGCCTTTTTTTTCGCTGTTGGCTAAAGTATTGCCTCTACAGGTTATGGGGGATGCGGGGGGTGATGTTAAAACTATTTCGCGGGTCGAGATTGTGCCGGTGGTGGCAAAGGATAGTGTGTGTGGGGGGCAGGAGGCTAACTCCCCCGATGTTTGAGGGGTGAGGTTGGTATTTTGGAGAGGCCTGTTCTTTGCCGATGGGGGTTTGTGCTTTTTTTAGTGATGTTGGGGGATATGTTTTGGATGCCATGAAAATCACGGGTGGATGAGACGTGGACCCATGAGGAGGGTTGAAGACTTTTGGAAATCGCACAACTGGAATTGCTGATATGTGTGTTGTGTGCGCCGATTTATCTGCCATTCTAAGGCTTTTTTCACTGTTGGCTAAACTATTGCCTCTACAGGTTATGGGGGATGCGGGGGGTGATGTTAAAACTATTTCGCATGCCTAAGATTGTGCCGGTGGTGGCAAAGGATAGTGTGTGTGGGGGGCAGGGAAGAGGTTAAGTTTTCTGATGTGTGGGGTGTTGGATATGGTGCTTGAAGAGTGTCGCGGTCCAAGAATGTGGTTTTGGAAAAGTGCTTTTTTGAAAATTGTTGTGCTTGAGGATTCATGACAACTGCGCAAATTGCTCTTATTCCAAAACTTATTCCTGTGTTTACTGGAAAAGCCGATGTGCGTGCTGCTTGGGGGGGCCGGGGCTCTGGAAAAACACGTTCCTTTGCTTTGATGTCTGCGGTGATGGGATATCGACATGGCAAGGCTGGAGAGCGGGGCATTATTCTTTGTGCACGGCAATTCCAGAATTCTCTCAATGAAAGTTCCTTGGAAGAAATTAAGCGGGCACTTGAAGCCTATCCCTTTCTACAAGATTATTATGAAATCGGCGATAAATATATTAAGTCAAAAGATGGGCGTATTGTTTATGTGTTTGCTGGGCTTGATCGCAATATCGCAAGTATTAAATCCATGGGGCGGGTTTTTCTTTGCTGGGTGGATGAAGCAGAGCCTGTGACGGAAACCGCTTGGCAAACGCTTATCCCAACTTTGCGCGAAGAAGGAGACGATTGGAATGCCGAATTATGGGTGACATGGAACCCTTGTCGTGAAAATGCACCCGTGGAAAAACGTTTTAGAAATGTCAAAAACCCCAATATCAAAGGTGTTGAAATTAATTGGCGTGATAATCCTCAATTTCCCGAAAAACTCAATCGAGATCGTAAGGCAGATTTAGAACAAAGACCTGAACAATATAACCATATTTGGGAGGGCGAATATCTGCAAAATATTGAGGGTGCTTATTACCAAAAAGCTCTGCTTGAGGCTTCACGCGAGGGGCGTATTACTACTGTGCCCCGTGATCCGCTAATGCAGGTGAGAATCTTTTGGGATATCGGTGGAACGGGGGCAAAGGCTGATGCTACCGCTTTGTGGGTGGCACAATTTGTGGGACGGGAAATTCGTGTGCTTGATTATTATGAAGCACAAGGACAGCCTCTCTCTGAGCATGTGGGATGGGTCTTTCAAAGAGGATATGATAAAGCATTGATGGTCTTGCCCCATGATGGGGCTAGCAAAGATCGCGTCTATAATGTCAGTTTTGAAAGTGCTCTCCAACAAGCTGGTTTTCAAACTAAGGTTATTCCTAATCAAGGAGCGGGTGCGGTGAAAATGCGTATTGAAGCTGTGAGGCGATTGTTTCCGGCTATTTGGTTTAATCGTGAAACAACAAATGCGGGGCGAAAAGCACTTGCTTGGTATCACGAAAAGCGTGATGAACAGCGCAATATTGGACTGGGCGCTGAACATGATTGGGCAAGCCATGGTGCTGATGCCTTTGGATTAATGTGTGTGGCTTATGAACAGCCGCATATGCGAGCGAAAAAAAGTGCTTATCGCTCTTCTTACCATTCTCAAACTTCATGGATGGCTTTTTAATGAATATTTCTACAGACTCTTTTGATCCTTTAGAGACACTTGAATATCAAGCGCTCTTTAAAAAACTCGTTGGCTGGTATCATGATGATATTGGTCATGTTGAACAATGGCGAAAAAATGCTCAAGAAGATTACGATTTTTATAATGGGCGGCAATGGAATGCGCAAGATCTTGCCGTGTTGCACGAACAAAATAGACCGGTTATGACTTTTAACCGTATTGCTCCTTTGATTAATGCCGTGATTGGTACCGAGCGCAATAATAAACGACAAGTGCAATTTATTCCACGCCAAGAGGGAGCGGCTTTTGCTAACCAAATCCTCACTGGTGCAGCTGAATGGTTTCGTGATGAGGCTGATGGAGAGTACGAGGATTCTGATGCTTTTCAAGATGCAATTATTTGCGGAATGGGTTGGACAGATACCAGACTTGATTATGAAGAAGATCCACAAGGAAAACCAGTGATTGCACGACTTGATCCTATGAAAATGGTCTGGGATGCAAGTGCTGTGAAATCCAATCTGATTGATGCACAACGCCTATGGTATATTGATGAAAAGCCCTTAGAGGTGGCAGCAGAGATGTTTCCCCATGTTCATTGGAGTGATCTGGATGCCGGTTGGGTAAAACATCAAACATTATGGCAGCAAACCAATGTGGGGGAGCGGCAAAGCTATTATACAGAGGTGGAAGAGGAAAGCAGTGCTCAACGCCCTAAAATGGTGACATTGGCTGAATGTCGCTGGTTTGAACGCGAGGTCGTTTATAAAGTTCTTGACCCTTTAAGCGGAAAATTTGTCGATTATTCGGAACAGGATTTCCAAAAATTAAACAAAGAGTTTCCTCATATCCAAGCGACAAGGTTAACGAGAAAAATTGTCAAACGGGCTTTTTTGGGCAAAAAATTGCTCGATGCACCCGATAAGCCTTTGGTGCCGGCTGGTCAATTGGGTTGGGAGTGTATTACCGGTACTTTTGATAAATTGAGCCGGCAATTTTATGGTATTGTTAAAGCAACAAAAGATCCCCAACGCTGGGCAAATAAATATTTTAGTCAAGTGATGTATTTGCTCAATAGTCAGTCTAAAGGCGGTATTATGGCAGAACGCGACGCTTTTGATGATGATCGGCAAGCTGTTGAGAGTTGGGCTAGAGCCGATAGTATTACTTGGCTGAAAAGTGGCGCCGTTGCTGGAGGAAGAATACAACCTAAACCCGTTGCACAATTCCCCCAAGGCTTTTTCCAATTGTTTAATGAAGCAAAAAGCGCACTTGAACAAGTGACAGGCTTGTCTTCTGAGTTTATTGGGACAAGGGCTGTTAACCAACCAGGAATTCTTGAAGAACAACGCCGCCAATCATCCCTTAATCTGTTGGCATCTTTCTTTGATGGGTTGCGTCGATATCGGCAACGGCAGGGAAAAATTATTCTCTATCTTATTCAAAATTATCTCTCCGATGGGCGCTTGGTGCGTATCGCTGGAGACGAAAATGCCCAATATGTGCCACTCACACGCGAAATGATTACCAGCTTGGAATATGATATCGTTGTGGATGATGCACCAACAAGTCTTAATGAAAAAGAGCGGACATTTGCCATTATTATGCAATTGTTGCCTTTGATGCAAAGTCTCATAACACCAGAGATTATGCTCGATCTTTTACACTATTCTCCTTTGCCTGCCTCTCTTATTCATAAAATTGCTTGTAGAACACAAGTTCACGAAGTTGCACACAATGTGCAAGCGCAGAGCTTGGAGGGGCAAAGTGCTCCACCGCATGAGGGCGGTGGAGAGTTTAACGCTAATGTGGAGCAGTTGATGCAGAGCATTTTGCAACAGGTGAAAGCACAAGGTTAGCTTGCTCTTAAGATCCGTGGTCTTTTCGCATTCTTCTTTTGCTCGCATCTTTTATCCATAAAATCGCCTGTAGAGCATAAGTGTACAAAATTGTACGCAAAGTGCAAATGCAAGGTTTGAAGAGGCAAAGTGCCCCCATTGCATGAGGGGATTGGTGGAGGGCAACTTGGTGGCGCCGGAGAGTTTAGCGGCAAGGTGAGAGGAGAATCTGACATTATGGTGAGAAGAGAGGAGCACTCTATTGGTAATGTTGGGATGGGGTAGGGGATGGAGAATATTAAGAAAATGTGTGGCGAAAAAACACAGTGTTTGAAAAAATATCATCTTATTGTTTAGACAAGAGAAGGCTTAAGAGTATGGATCAAGAATATTTAACACCAGCAGAGCAAAACCAATTGAAACAGGGTGTTCTTTCAGAGACTCTACAAGGAGAAGACCAAGAAATTGATGCAGGGGAACAAGTAAAGTCTGTGGAAGAAAAGTTCCAAGGCCAGCAAAATCTTCATCAACAGCAGCGTTTAGTTCAAGAAAGCGCACAGCAACAAAATGTGCAAGGAGGTGCACAAGGCGATGCACCCCCAGATCCGCAAAAAGATTTTATGGGTTATATACAATGGTTGGGAAAAACACTCCATAAACAGGAGGCATTGCTCGGTGAACAAACACTTGCTATGAACCCTGAAGCAGAACAGTTGAGCGCCTTCTATCAACAGTCTGTTATGAACGTTAAACAAAGGCATGATGATTTTGATCAAGCGGCCGATTTTATTTATGATACGCGGGCTAAGCAGTTGGCAGCTTTCTCTTCGCTCTATCCAGAAATGGCAGATCCAAACGTCGTGGATGCGTTGATTGGTAATGAATTAAAGCAAATTTTGCGTGATTGTGCGAAAAAAAATCAAAATCCCGCCGAAGTGCTTTATGCTATTGCGCAAAAAATTGGCTATACCAATAGCTCAAAGAATGTTGGTGAAAATTTGCAGGAAAGACAAAATTCTGCACGCACCCTTGCAGCCTATAATGGTGTGACTTCCAATGGACCCATTTCTATGGATATGCTTGATAAAATGTCGGAAGCAGAATTTAGTCGTTGGGTTGCTGATCCCAAAAATAAAGCTGCTTTTAATCGTTTAATGGGCGGGGAAGAATCTTAAAAGCTTAACTGGTGGAAAATTTTTAAGGCGCATGCTTTGGCGTGTTGGTGCGGATGCTTTGGAGAATTCTCAAAGTGAGAATGTGACGTTTCTCAAAGGGGGAGGACAATCAATAAAATCATACAAAACATACGATAACCAATCCACTATCTGAAAATAAGAAATGTGGAATATTAACAACCGGCGCTTTGCCGGTTTTTTTATGTCAACAAACTTTTAGAGGATAAAATGACCGTAACTTATATCGGAATTAATGACCCTATGGCAGTGCGCACATGGTCTAAGCTCTTAAACCAGGAAATTTCAAAAGCAATTCCTATTGCACCGTTGATCGGGAAAGATTCCAACAGTATTGTACAATTAAAAGATGAAACCACAAAAGCAAGTGGTGATGCTATCAGCTTTAATTTGCGCGTACAGTTGCTCGGCGATGGGGTGAGTGAAGGGCAGGCAGTTGAAGGCAATGAAGAAGCCCTACAATTTCTTAGTGATCGCTTGGTAATTAATGAACTTGTTCATGCCGTGCGTGTCAAAAATGAGGGCACTATCGATCAACAACGCATCTTGCACGATTTGCGTACTGAAGCCAAAAATGGCTTGGTTGATTGGTATGCCGATCGCTTGAGTTTGATGTTCTTTATTCAAGTGTGTGGATATACCGCAAAAGCCATTAACTTTGAAGGACGCACTATTGCTCTTAAACCTGTCCATTATGGCTTTAATGCACCAACTGCACCAACCGATAAACGCGTTGTGCGCCCTAATGGGAAAACAAAAGATGAAGACTTGAAAGAGAAGGATACTTTTGATCTTGATCTGGTCGATAAAGCCGTAGAACGGGCGAAGCTGGCAAATCCAAAAATTAGACCTGTGCGCATTGATGGCGAAAATGTCTATGTGCTTTATTTGCATCCAACGCAGGTCACACAATTGCGAACCAATACAGATGCCGGACAATGGCTCGACATTACTAAGGCAATCTATAGTGGAAGCCGTGTTAAAAACCCACTTTATGATGGATCGCTTGGCATGTATAATGGTGTTGTCTTGCGTGAGGCGGAACATGTTACTGAGGGCGTTGAGTCTGGTGCAACAAATAAAGCTGTGCCCAATGTACGCCGGGCGGTGTTGCTGGGGGCACAAAGTGCTGTTATCGCTTTTGGAAAAGATCGTGGTGCTACACGCTATAAATTGGTGGAAGAGTTGTTTGACTATGAACGCGAATTTGGTGTTGCAGCAAAAACCATTATCGGTATGAAAAAAACTTGCTTCACCTTACCTGGAAGTTCACAAGGTGCACAAGATTTCGCCACTATCGTGATCCCCACTTATGGAGCACCTGCTTAAAGTGCTTCACCTGCTTCTTCTCAACAGAGTTTTTTGTTGAGAAGAAGTTCCAAACATTGGCTTTACTGATCATAGTTGTGCAGGATTTTATAGGATTGTGTGCCTATAGATGCCTGTTTCTAAGAGCTGCTCTCGTTTTTTCTCAACAAATATCTGTGGGGAAGAAAAATTTTTAGAGCTAAGGGGGCAAAATTTCTCTATATGCCTGATCTAAGCATTCTAGAATGCTCGCTTAAGATCCGTTTGAAAGATTTTTTATCTCTCAAAAGAATATGCCGCTGGCCTAAGATATCTAAAGTGCTCCACACGCAAAAGGATTATCATTGCCCATGACCACTTTACCTACTGATCCAAATCATCTCAATTCTATATATACAGACCATTGTAAAACTTTTGCTTCTATGATCGCTCTTATTCAAGATGAAATTGACGATACGACAGCAGAATATTCTATACAAATTCAAGATTCTATTTTTACTGCTTTGCGCTTGTGTGAACGGGAGCCTTTGTTCTTTAATCAAAAAAGGCAGATGACTTTCAAAACACAAAGTGGAAAAACATGGTATGGCCAAGAAGAAGGGATTTTTATTGAATCTGAAAAGGTTTTGGAGTCTGCTTTTTTAGGAACAGATGATGCAACACAATTGTTTTTTAAACCTTATGAAACATTGCAAAAACAATATGGAACACCACCTCCACAAGGAGCACCTCTCTTTTATACTTTTTTTGAGCAAAAAATAGGACTCTTTCCAACACCCAAACAGGTTGAAACTGTGTGTTTTGTCTATGCTCCTATTTGTTTTAGCAATAAAACAGTGTTGGAGGATGATAACCCTTGGTTGATTTATGCATTCGATCTTATTAAAGCACGTGCAAAATACGAACTCTACAAAAATATCCTCAAAGATTCTGAATATGCTGCTGTTTCTTTTAGAGATTTTCAAGAACAGCTGCAAGCTTTGCGGTTTGAAACATCACGCCGAAAAAATTCTACAAATATTCGTTCTATGAGGTTTTAAAAGATTTTTCTTGGTTTTTTGAGACTTTTGACTGGTGCTTTTGTGGGGGGGCATGCTCTTTATGAATGCATCGATTTGCTTTGGTTTTTTCTTTCATCTGAATTTTATGCCCAAGAGCTTTTCCCATTTGAATGGTTCTTGGGCTTAAAAGTAAGTTTTGGTGTTTTGAAATAGCACATTTGACTTTTCAAAAATATTCTTTCTCATGGGGTGCTCAATGGCTTTTTTCCCAATCGCTGATTATCGGCCTGATGTTGCAGACATCAATGGGCTTTTTACTGATGAACTCATCAATGTGTTACCGGCCGATGGTTCTTATATCCCTATGCCCAGTTTCCAACCTTTTTCAGAGCCTTGTCCTGATGAAATTTTAGGTGCTCTTGCTGTTAAAACAAAAAGTGGCGTGTCTGTTATTGTTGGGACAGGGCAAAAAATTTATCTTCTCGATAATACAACAAAAAGATGGAAAGATATTAGCAAAAAGGGAAAATCTTACCTCGCTAATATTGATGCTCCATGGTCATTTGCTTTGTTTGGCGATTATATTATCGCTGTTAATGCCAATGATAGGCCACAAATCATCGATATTAATCATGACAAAAAATTTAGGGATTTAGGCGGAAATCCACCACAAGCAGGAATTGTTCGTGTGTGGGGAGATTTCGTTTGTTTAATGAAATTGACAGAGTATCCACGACGTATTCATTGGTCTGGATTGAACGATGCCGAATTTTGGACTGTGGGGAAAAAAAGCTGTGATTATCAAGATTTTCCCGATGGTGGGGCTGTGCAAGGCGCAACGGAGACAACAAATCCAATCATCTTTATGCGTTCTGCAATCTATGCCGGCTCTTTTATCCCTGGCTCTAAAGTTATTTTCAGTTTTCAAAAAATTCATGATAAACGCGGGGCAAAAAATGCCGAATCTATCGTTTGTCGAGGGGATCTTGCCTTCTTTGCTGATGAGGGGGGATTTTATCAGATCACCAATGAGGGGCAGATCATACCCATTGGCTTTGAAAAAGTCGACAGAACGATGACAGCAAAATCAAGGCAAAAGAATCTCTATACTTTGTCTGCTGCCATTGATGGGGTGTATAATCGCGTTTATTGGATGATTGATAGCGATGAGACACTTCAGAAACGCATTTTGCTCATTTATGATTGGGGATTGCAAAAATGGACAAAAGCAGTTGTCGATATCAAAATGATTTTGCCCATTTTTTTGGCTGGAATGACTTTAGAAGGTCTCGATCAAGTGACGCAAAACCTCGATGAATTGTCCCCTTCTCTCGATAGTAAAGCTTGGAAAAATGAATCACCCATTCTCGGTGCATTTGATAGGCAGGGTAGACTTGGTTCATTTTCTGGTTCTTCTATGGCTTGTGTGGTGACTTCACAAGAAATGGGACAGACAAATGGCGTTGTAACACGGGTGAAAAATATTATGCCTCAGGTGAATAGTGAGGAATCTTATTTGTCTGTGGGAATGCGCTTTCGGCAATCCCTTGTAGAAAAAACCGTTTGGTTGCCGGAAAGATTGCCCTCGCATAATACGGGGCAAATTCATGTGCGTGCAAGGGCACGGTTTTATCGCTTTAGATTGCGCATTCCAGAAGGGGTGAATTGGTCTCATGTGACGGGCTTTGATGTGGAATTGCAAGGTGCCGGCACGCGCTAGTGCGTGGCTTTGTGGTGGGGGATTACGCGCTAGTGCGTGGCTTTGTGGTGGGGAATTACGCGCTAGTGCGTGGCTTTGTGGTGGGGGATTACGCGCTAGTGCGTGGCTTTGTGGTGGGGGATTACGCGCTAGTGCGTGGCTTTGTGGTGGGGGATTACACGCTAGTGCGTGGCTTTGTGGTGGGGGGTGGTTCATGCTGGTGGGGTCTTTATGTGGCAGAAAAGTTTAGAGCTGGTTAAGCGTCTTTTGAGAAGGCATAAGATGCGCGCAGAGAGAGACCAAATCATCATGCAAGAGAAGCAGAATTCCTATTCTGCTCATCTTACAGAGCAATGGTCATGGGAAAAAATAGCACCCTATCAAGAGGCTCTTAATGCTGCGCTGCAAAAATATGTTAGGCGTTTTCCTGATGATGTTTGTTTAGAAACAATTGCTGAAGAACTCATCGGCGGACAAGCACAATTGTGGCTGGTGTTAAAAAATAACCGCCAATTTAGCGCTTTTGCTATTACCAAAGTTGAAAGTACCTATATGGGGAAAAAACGCGTTGTCCTTTCAGATTTGGCCGGAGAGGGAGGACAGCAATTGGTCAAATTGATTGATAAAGTTGAAGCATGGGCGCGCACGATCAATGCTGAGGAAATGCAAATGTTTGCAAGAGCTGGGTGGGGAAAAATGCTCAGCCAGTACGGATATTCTCGTAATCTTATTTATTATAGAAAGGTTTTAAAGCCATGAGTAGAAAAACAAAGCCTCGGGTGCAAACAACAACACAAACAAATGCACCGCCCGCATGGGCTGCCGATATCTTTAAAAAAGCCAGTGCTCAAGCACTTGATATGTATAATAAAGGAATAGGTGGGAATGTTTATCAGGGAGAACGTGTTGCTGGTCTTGGGAATCTGACAAAAAATGCTCTCACTGGTCTACAACAGGCCGCTGATCAGTATAATAATCCAGTATTGACACAGTTGTTTAATGCACCAACACAAACGGCTCACAATCTTCTTGGTATGGCTAAGGGTGATTGGATTGGGGGCAATAGTAAATTTAATGCTGCTTTGCAAAATGCCTTAAGTAAAACTTCTGATGCTATTAATCAATCTATGTCTGGAGCTGGGCGCTATGGTTCTGGTGCTCATACTGGAGTGCTCGCCGACGAGCTTGGCGCATTGGCAACGAATGCTACCGCACAGCAATATAATCAAGATGTACAAAATATGATGAATGCTAATCAGATGATTGATCGTTCCTTATATGATCAGGTTAATGCAGCGAATAACTATTATCAAGGACAAAGTAATGCGCAAAGCAATGCTTTAAAAGGTGGAATTGTCCAAGATATGAATCGTCAGAATATATTAGATGCTGAGCGTCAAAAATGGAATGAGCAAGATAATCAAGGGTGGAACCGCCTAGAGCAGTTGCTGCGTGTGGGAACGCAGGCGGCTGGAAATTATGGAACAGCATCAGGAAAATCTACAACAATGCCTTCTGTGACAAAAGATCCATTGCGTGATGCACAACAAGTGCTTGGATTGGTAGGGGGAATTTTGGGGCTTTGTGATGTGAGAGCCAAAGAAAATATCGTCCCTGTGGGCAAAAAAAATGGCTATCCGCTCTATAGCTTTAATTATAAGGGTAATCCACAACGCTATCTTGGTGTTCTTGCCCAAGAAGTGCTGCGTTTGAAACCTGAGGCTGTCTTTGTTAATGCAAAAACCAAATTGTTGCATGTCGATTATGACAAAATCGGCTTGAGAATGAAAAAAATCACAGCACCTAAAAAGGGAATTGCTTACTTTTTCTCTTCTCTCTTTGCACGTTTGTCTTTCTTACAAAAAGGATATCTTTTATGAGCTCTATTTATAATTGGTCGCTTATCGCATCTGAAAATGCCTATGCCGATGAGAGCATAAATTGGGCAGAAGGACAACCGCCAAGTTCAGTTAATGACAGTGCGCGCGTTATGATGCAACGTATTAAAGAATATTTGTTGGATAATAGCGGGGTGATTGAGGCAAATTTTAGATTTGATCGGGGAAGGAATACAACAGCTATTTGTTTGATGACAAAATCTTCTTTTGAGGCTTATAAGGGCGGAATTGTGGTGCGCTTTAGGGCACAGGAGCAAAATATCGGAGCCACAGATCTCTCTTTAAATCAATTGCTGTCAAAACCCGTTTATATGGCAACTTCCGATGGTATAGCGCCTTTAAGGGGCGGAGAAATGCAAAGGGGCGGACTTTATGAGCTCGTCTACGTTTGTGATATTGTTGAAAAAA
The DNA here is from genome assembly GCF_000273375.1 of Bartonella birtlesii IBS 325. Classification (NCBI taxonomy): domain Bacteria; kingdom Pseudomonadati; phylum Pseudomonadota; class Alphaproteobacteria; order Hyphomicrobiales; family Bartonellaceae; genus Bartonella; species Bartonella birtlesii. Next base: position 204,800 of record NZ_CM001557.1, on the reverse strand, counting down.
ATGTTGATGGTTGGTTTTTAACAAATCCAACGCAAAATTTTTTACCTTCTGGTTTTATTGGCACTTTTGCCACAGAAAAAATACCGTCTGGTTGGTTGCTTTGTGATGGTCGGGAGTATTCTCGCAAGGCCTATGTAAATCTCTACGCTGCCATTGGTAGCATATGGGGAGTAGGAAATGGGTATTCAACATTTAATGTTCCCGATTTGCGTGGAATGTTTTTGCGCGGGCTGGATAGTGGAAAAAATATCGATAAAGGACGTTGCCTGGGAAAGAAACAGGAAGATTCTTTTAAAGCCCATAGCCATAATGGAAAAACAAATTCTGCAGGTAGGCATCATCATATAGTTGACGGTATCAGGCCTCAGGGTTTGGATGTTCGTTTGGCGACTAATAATAAGTATTACTATAGCGGTTACGGAGATCTGAGTACGAGTTTTTCAGGAGAGCATACACATGAGATCTTTGTGGACAAAACAGGTGAAGATGAAACGCGTCCCATCAATATGGCAGTTGTTTATGCTATCAAAACTTGAGAATGAAAATTCTTCATCGAGATAAAAATGGTTGCAGAATGTTTGTTATGAAAAAAGCCTGTTATGCTGTATGCGTGAAGTTTTTATTAGGCGTTTTATTTTTAAAAATGCATCTTTGCTTTATTTTCTCTCTTGAAGTGCTTGTGTAACGAGATCTTTCATACTTGTAAAATTTTTTTCAAATGTTTTTCGATGGGGTTTCTTAAAGTTTTATGAGGTGCAAAAGCTTGTCGGTAAAAGGTACTGAAATTTTCCAATAGGCTTTTTTATAGTGTGTGAAAGGGGGGTATAATGGCGCTTTTTCCGTTTTCTATTGCTGATATTGATGATCCTGAACATATTCGTGTGGTTCTTTATGCCAGCGCAAGAATGGGGCACGCCCCTTTGAATGCGTTGTTAAAGGGAATATATAAAGATATTACACAAATTTCCCAGCGGCTCGATGTTTTAGAAAAACAATTGAAAACAACAGATCTTGATTCTAACAAGCATGAATAAGGTGATAAAAGCAGCAAAGCGAGCATTGAAAGCAGTAAAACAGATGGTAAAATAGGTGCAGAAAGGTATGCACTGCATGCGTATGGGAGTGGCATTATTGATTGAGTCCATAAATTGAGTGATGTAACTCTTAAAGCTGGTGGGGAAAGGAAGCATCGCAGTTTAGGAATTGGTGCAACTGCGAGCATAATTTTAAATTCCGCTAGCAAATTTTTACAGATGATATCAAGAGTTTGAAAGCCGAGAGTGCGACACATAGCATTGGTGCTATAAGAAAAAAAGTGAGGAGAAAAACTATGTTGGGCATAATGGAGCAAATGGTAGAAAAATGCTATGTTTTGAAATAAGAAGATTGATCATTTGCTACTGTAACATGTATGTTATGCTTTAAGGTTTTTCTCACTGTTTGCTTTAAATTTTGCTTTTAAAAAGCTCTTTTTGAGTATTGAAAGATAGGGTCTTTATGGAAAAAAGAATTCGTGCAAGACAAAAGGCTTATTTCAAAAGACTATATCGTAAGATCGCTTTTGTTTTTATGCTGCTGTTTTGTCTCTTGGCCTTTTGTTTTCTTGTAGTAAAAATAATCAGCCATTTTTCTTCTCATAAAAAAATAGCACAAAAAGCATCTGTAGAATTGATTATCCCAGTCTTTGATCACCGTGTATATTGCAAGGAAATCGCTGCTTCCGTTACGTTCGATAGGAAAAAAGAAGTTTATCAGCATTGTCTTAATTTAGAAAGTGAAGCCTATTTTGCTATTCGTGAAATGTGGGATACACTTTCTGAGGGGGCAAAGAAAAAATGTATTGCAATGGTGCGACCAGGAGACGGAAATTATTTCCTCTTACGAGACTGTTTTTTTAATGAAAAAGACAGTGAAAAAGGGAAAGCGCGCAATCGCTTTTGAGTTTTTTACATAAAATTTAAAGGATATGGAAATTTTAAAAAAAGAAGCAAATTTATTGTGGTCGTTATCGTGATTGCTTTTATACCGACAGCATTTTGATTGGCAAAAATTTTGTTGTATTTTTGTGGATCATCATGAAAAAGCTTTCCTTATCGTTTTAGAAAGGGGAGAAGCTATTTGGTGTGATGCATATGGATTATTTGCTATCTTCTGCTAAAAAGGGGGCTAAAAAGGGATTAAAACTTTTATGCTGAAAGAGAGAAGAAGTTTTTTGTAAAAACCCTGCTGTTGTGCTACTGATGTCATCGGCAAAAACATCGAGTGTAGGATTTTTCTGGTGATTGAATTGTTTGCAATAAGATCCACATTTTTTACATGCTTCAAATAAAATGCCGTTGGGAATATTTTTACTGCTATAGGTAGAAAGACTCTGTTTTGCTTGACAAAAACTGCATTGATTGTGCGGGGTTTGCCAGAGAGTTGCGCAATAAAGGCAAGAACAAACTTTTATGGTTTTTTGTGGTTGAACCTCGATGATGAGGTTAGCAGAATGGGTGCCGCAGCAAGCGGGACAGAGGTTGTTTTGTTGTGGGGTTAAATTTTGTGCATCAAGTTGTGAGGCGGCAAGGCAATAAATGATTTGTAGGGCACCGGTGATCAAAATATGTTCTGCTAATTGCTGTTGGGGAAGTTTATGATTTAAGAGATTTTCGCCCCAAAGGTGCCATTGGTCTTTTTGCTGTTGTGTACGCTTTAAAGCTTGGTCGCTTATTGCAAAAAGTGCTTGCTGAGAAAGTTTTAGGGTTGAGAGGTGTTGTAAAAAATCATCAACAATACTTTCATAAAAGCCCAAGGTTAATAGTTTTGATCGATTAAGAGGTGCTGCTGTGGGGGCAGCAAAGCGACAAAGAGGAACAGCAAAATCTTTAAATTTTTCGCTCGATTGTTGTTGCGCGTTACAAAAATGCGCAAAAAACAACAAAGACTGTTTGTTCTTAAAGCTATGGGCTAAATGTGTAAAACGTTGTGCCCGTTTTGCAAATAAAGTTTCTTTCTTGGGTAGTATAACAAAAATTGGAGAATTCATGATTCATTCCCACTCATAGATCTTGCAGTCTTTTAAGGTGCGTTCAAATTTTTGGCAAAGTAGAGCATGTTGGTTGTTTCTTCCTCATAAGTCTCTTTTTCATATAGAGTTTGTATTTGAGTTTATATGACGCTTTTATGTTATACCTGTTATGCTTGTTATAAATGAGAACATTGATTTTTCTATGAGTTCCCTCAAATTTCACAAAGATTCATAACGCAGGAGGTAAGTTTTGGCAAGAAAACTAATCTATTGGTGTTTATAGGACTTGAATAATGCTTCATACTCATCTATTTATGAATAAAGGATTTTGTGAAGTAATAGTGGATTATTACTCACAAAGGGGTTGCTTTGACGCAGAAGAAAGGCTATGTTCACAGAATGAATATGTTCGCACGAGTGACTTATGAAAGCATATGTGCTTGTTTAGTGAAGTGTGCGAGGGGGCAGGGATATCGGCGTTTTTAGGATCGGTGGTTTTAGAGCGAAAAGGGCAGTTTTAGTTGTTCACTGGCAGAAGATGTTTTTTGCTAGAGGTATTCTTTGTACATTATCGTTTTTTGTTTTTCCACAAGATGGTTGTTTTTTTAATAAAATATGGTCTATTTAGAAAAAAACACTTGGCATTTTATGTGAACATCACTAGGTTTCTGCTGGTTAACAGAAAAAGAGGGAATTTTGAACTTATGGTTTCCCTGCTGTTGTTGTGATTTTCAAAAAATATATGCTTTATCAAATATCAGTAGGTATCATTTAAGTGAGATAAAACGCGGATAGCCTGATAACCGTATTCAAACATGATGAGCGTTATCGCAAAATAATGCAATGAAGAAGAGTCAATTAAGACACACATACTCCAAAAAGGGATAAAAATGAGGCCACAGCAAAATAGACGGGTACGCGGTCGCAATAACAATAATAGTAACAACAACAATAATCGTCGCGGACCTAACCCCTTGTCGCGGAATTATGAAAGTAGCGGTCCCGATGTTAAAATTCGTGGAAATGCGCAGCAAATTGCTGACAAATATATAAGCCTTGCTCGTGATGCACAGGGGGCGGGTGATCGTGTTATGTCGGAAAATTATCTACAACATGCTGAGCATTATCTGCGTATTATTTTGGCAGCTGTTGGGCAAACTCAATATGCTCGTCGTGATGAGAATCGTGATGAGAATAATGAGCAGGAATGCAGCGAAATAAACGTTGAAGTTGAGAAAAAAGATACTATAAATTGTGAGACAGATGTTGCACAAACACCATTGCAAAAAAATGGTCATGGTCAATATGCTCAGCTGCAAAATGGATATGTGCGTGAAGAAGCATTACAAGAAACAGTTCCATTGGCAACAGTTCCTTCGGATGAAAAAGAACTCCAAGAGCAATGTAGCGGTGAAGAAACTGTTGAACCTGTTAGAAAAACACGCAGAACTCCACGGCGGCGTACTGCGCGTGTTCAAGAAGGAACATCCCTTGAATTTCCACATTTTGAGCTTCCACGAGCAACTTCCGAAGCTGCTCAGGATGATAATGGAATGTCGATGCAGAAGGCTGCTTCCTCGCCTGTGCTAGAGAAGGAAATACAGAGAAAGCCACGGCGGCGGCGTGTGGTGACATCTTCTGCAGAAGAAAATATTTAAAATAATATGTGCTGTTGTAAGCGCTTGTTGAGGTGTTTTTTTAAGAGGATGGGTTGGTCGTTTTTTCTTCCGTTGTTTCAACAGAAAGTATAGCAATGAGTGCACCGGTGTAATAATTATACACCATAAATTTTGTCTGCCCGTCTGAGGTTAAGATTTTCAAAACAAGATTCTGCTCTGAAAGACTTTGCGATAAAATCTGCGTGTTTTTCGGTAAGGAAAGTGTGTGGTAGACAATTTTTTTATTTTTGCTGTGAGAGGCAAAAAATTCTGTTTGTTTGGAAACTGATCGCGTTGCGATAATTTTATAGACAATGCCAAATAGTACAGCAAGCATAAGGATGAGCGTTATGGCAATGGAAATGATCATTAAACGCATGAGCTTTTTTCTCACACGTTCTACTGCTGGGTCTAGGGGGAGATCTTGAGGTAATGCATCTTGCTGTGCGCGTTGGTCTCTTGCAGTGTCCATTTGCTTATTATCCATTATGTTGACCTCTTCCATGGATTGTTTTCTTAGAGCTTGATGGGTTTATGCTTTTAAGTCTTTTTGTGCAAGAGATTTATAGGAGCAGAACCTAGGGGTGGGGATGAGGTGAAAAAATATCTGCATCGTGGGGGTTGGAGATCTTATCATGCATATTTTGGCTTGTGAGCAGAAAATTGCCTCGGTTGGTTACAGACCAGATGAGCTGTACTTGTTGTTGATGTAAGTTTGCCTCAATGTTCGTGCATTGAGCAAAGATTTGTTGTCCATAAGATGCAAATTTTTTTGTGGAGGGTATCATAGCTTGTTCGCAAGCTTGTGCTGTGGGATAGATTTTGACCATTTTATTGTTGGAATAACAGCTGTTAAAATCATCTGTGCATGAAACCAATAAAAGGATAAAAACGAGGGTATTCATAAAAAATCTTCCAAATAAAAGGTTGACGAGCTCCATTTGTCAGCCTTAGGGCGTTATTTATGATAAATAAACGTTTTTAAAGGTTGCTTAGTTCCCAGAAGGGCTGGTTGGGCTAGAGTCTTAACAAAAGTTGTTAGGTATATTTGGAGGCTGAATCATGAAGGTGATATCATGAAGGTGATATCATGGGGGTGGGTGGGTGATGAAAAGATTCTTGGAGGATATCCTGTTTTACTTTTTTATTTTGTGCTCTTTCTTAACTACTTTTTAAAAAAAGATATCAAAGTAGGTATCGGGAACAGATAAGCAATATACAATTCCCTCTTCGGTTAATGTGAAAGAAGCCGAGCCATTGACAGAGACAGGAACAATTTTTTCTAGCACAGCACTACCAAAACAGGCTTTTTGATCGTGAGAGAGAATGGTGCCTGCTTCAAAATGTTCATTCCAAGTGATGAGTAGTTGCATTTTTCCATTGATGTTTGTGTGGATTTCACAGCGTACGAATACTCTGCCTTTTTCTTGGGAGAGAGCACCAAAAGAAAGAGAATTAACAATGAGTTCATGAAAAGCCAAACCAATATGTAAAGCCGCATTGGGAAAAAGATAAGGATTTACGCCTTCAAACGAAAAATGTTCTGTTTCTTTTAACAAGTAACCCAAAGCTTGTGATTGAACCAATTCGCGAAATTGTGCTCCACGCCAATCGGAATCGGTAATGAGATCTTGAGAATGGGAAAGAGAATGGAGGCGGCCTTGAAATTTGCGCAAGAAAATCTGCAACGATTCCGTATAGCGTGCCGTTTGGCTGGCAATACTTTGAATGATGGCAAGAAGATTTTTAGAACGATGGCTTACTTCTCGAAGAAGAATTTTTAACACTTGTTCACGCCGACGTAACCCTGAAATATCAACACCTGTGGTGATAATACCAATAATATCTCCATTATCATTATGATGACAATCGATAGAAAATTTATACCAAATCGCTTGTTTGGTCATATCTTCAAAGCGTGCTTCGATGGTTTGCATTTTGCCGGTGGCTAAAACCTGCAATTTAATGGTTTCCATATTATCGGCAATATCAAGCGAAAAAAAATCACTGTCACGACAGCCCATACGCCATTTGTTATGCAAATGCTGTGGCAAATTTTCTGCCCATAAATAGACCAAATTGGTTGTTTGATATAAAACACAAATATCAGCACTACGGATCGCTTGCATCAGAGCGCTTAAGTGAGATTTATCCATCGGTGGCTTTTGAAAAGGCGTAACGATCATGGTGGAGATGTTACTCTATGCTAAGCTGCTTTCGAAGCATTCTCTTGAAAGAATAAAGCCTGCGAAATAAGCGCTTTGACCATATCTGGATTAAAAGGTTTGGTGACTAAAAAAGTTGGCTCTGGGCGCTCGCCGGTTAGTAGTCTTTCAGGGAAAGCCGTGATAAAGATTACAGGTATATGGTCATTTTGCAAAATGTCATTAACTGCATCAATGCCCGAACTGTTATCGGCTAATTGGATATCAGCCAGAATTAGTCGCGGTTTTTCTTTATGGTACAAAATGACAGCTTCATCACGGGTTCGTGCTATCCCTACTACTTTATGGCCAAGACTCTCTACCATTTGCTCAATATCTAGCGCAATAAGGGGCTCGTCTTCAATAATCATAACTTGCGTGGCTATTTGTTGAGAAATGTCCGTCGATGCTTGGTTGAGAAGCTTGCGGAACTCTTTTGCATCAAGAGACATGATTTCACGGGCTTCTTGTTCATTAAAGCCTTCTACGGCAATCAATAAAAAGGCTTGGCGTGCACGTGGCGTTAAATATGATAATTTCGCGTTGGTTTTTCGTTCAAGACCAAATTATGGAAGCGGTTCTGGGATATTGGGTGTGGTTTGGTCAAAAAGATGGCAAAAAAGCCAATAGGTTCCAATCCGGTCACTGGATTTTTGCGGAAAAATCGAAATGTCTGTAATCAGTGCTTCTAACATTGCTGAAACATAAGCATCGCCAGAAGATTGGCTGCCTGTAACAGAGCGGGCAAAACGCCGAAGATAGGGAAGATGTGGTGCGATGCGCGTGGATAATGACATATTTTATAACTCCTTTGACCTTTGAAGTGCTTTGATGGTTGAAATTTTTGAGCAATGAAAAAGTTCCTTTTCTCGTATGGAACTTTTTACATACAACTATATTTACAACCATAGAGCGAAAATCTTCTCGGTGCTACTTATAGTATATGGATTAGGGGGAAAAAAATGAACAACCGTGATGAAAAAAATCTTACCAATCACTTCACGTTTGGAGATGACATTCTCGGCGTTAATAGTGAAATAGCACGAAAATTACGTCAGTTTTATATGGAAATTCAAGAAGAGACACTGCCACGGCGTTTGTTGGAGCTTTTGGACAGACTGGAGCGCGCAGAGCAATTTGCTTTAAAAAATGTGGAAAAGGTTTGAACCTTTATGGCAGAGTGCGTAAAAAAATTTAAGCAGGAACTCTTGCTGGTTTTACCGGCTTTACGGGCTTTTGCACTTTCTTTAAGTGGTAAGCATGATAAAGCAGAAGATTTGGTTCAAGATACCGTTATGAAGGCGTGGGCAAAGCAGGATAGTTTTGAAATGGGCACCAATCTCAAAGCTTGGCTTTTTACAATTTTGCGCAATGAATTTTATAGCCAAATGCGCAAAAAAGGAAGAGAAATTCAGGACAGTGATGGAGTGTTTACTCAAAATGTCGCGGTTCATCCTGCGCAATATGGATCGCTTGATTTGCAAGATTTCAAAAAAGCCTTAAATATGCTCTCCCCTGATCAAAGAGAAGCCATTATTCTTATTGGGGCATCAGGTTTTTCTTATGAAGATGCTGCTGCTATTTGTAATTGTGCTGTTGGTACAATTAAAAGCCGTGTGAGTAGAGCGCGTAATCGCTTACAGGAACTTCTCAAGGTGAATGGTGAGTCCGATTACGGGCCAGATGCTTATTCGGCAGGAAGTACATTGTGTTCATTTAACGGCTAAAAAAGTATAATAATTATGGTTGATAGCCTTGTTTTTTTTATTCTCGTTATAGCTATTACAGTAAAGCAAGTATCTAAGGAAATTCAGAAAATTGCTCTGTAAACCTTGGGAAAATGAGGAAGGTCTGTGTGAAACTCTCTCGCGGGCTTTTTGCATTAGATTCCATAAGGGTGCTTTCCTTTGTGCTGAAAAGTGACGATTTTCAGGTTCGCCGATGGAAATTCTATGACAACAAAGACGAATTTTCTTCTTCAAAAGCCTTCTTTTGATGCAAGTATTTCAAGCTGGCGTTGGCTGGCAATTATTGTTTCTCTGGTGATGACTCTTTTGGCTTCTACTTTTATTATGCTGCTCTCAAATGCCGTTGATCGGGAAGTTGCGCAGTTAAATACAAGTTCGGAGTTACGCGAACAAGCCGATTTGGTGCTTATTAGTTTAATCGATATGGCTATTGCTGATCGTAGTTACGCAAAAACCCGAAAGTCGGAAGATAAAGCACATTTTGAAAATGCTATGCAAAAACTCCAGGATATTCTCGATTATACAGAGCTTATTGTTTATGCTCATCCGCAATGGTATGAGTGGTTTAGGGCTTTTAAAAAGGAAGTCGAAGCACGCAAGGTTTTTATGACTGCCCATATGCATGCTCTTGATGCACTGCCTGATCAATCTTCTCAATCTGCTGATTCTTTAGAAGTTTCCAAGATTCCCGTGGCACGTTTAGCTCAATTAATGACAAGCTTTATTAATGGTGATGATGTGGTGCGACAAAAACAGCGCGAGGGAATAGCATTTATGCGGGCCGCTTTAACATTGGCCGCGATTGTTTCTGTTGTGAGTACTTTTATTTCTGCCTATTTTGTTATTAATCGTTTTCGCCGTGATATACGCTCCTTAAAAATGTATCAATTGCTGCTACATAGCGAAAATGCTGCTCTTGAAGCACGGGTCAAAGAGCGGACACAAGAATTGGAAAATGCACGCAATCATGCTGAAAAAGAACGGCAACGCGTTGAAATGTTGTTACAGGATGCAAGCCACCGCATTGGCAATTCTCTTGGTACAGTGTCTTCTTTGCTGGGGTTGCAATTAAATCGCAGCAAAAATGAAGAAGTGCGTTCTGTGCTTGGAGCTGCGCGTGATCGTATCCAAACAATTTCCACAGCACATCGTCGTTTGCGCTTGAGTGATGATATGGAAACAACCCTCTTAGCTGAGTTTCTCAGCTCTGTGGTGCATGATGTTGAATTGGCTGTCCCTTTTGAATTGCGTGAAAATATCACCATTCATACGAATTTTAAAGATTGTCGCTTGTCTTCAAGGGATGCTACAACACTTGGAATTATTCTTGGTGAATTGCTGACAAATTCTTTAAAACATGCTTTTCCAGATCATCGTACTGGTCATATTTATATCTCGTTTGGTCCCGAGCCAGATGGACAATTGATGCTCATTGTCGAAGATGATGGGGTGGGCATGAAAAACCAAACTTTAAAGCAAAAAACCGGTCTTGGTCGTTTGGTGGTAGAACAGCTTTGTATGCAATTTGGTGAAAAACCTCTTTTTCAAACTTCTGCTTTAGGAGGTACAAAAATCGTTATTCCTTTGCCAAAACTCAATACAGGTGGTGCAAAAGATACAAAACCCTCATAAAGGAGTTCTTAAGATTCCATGTTATTTGTTGAGGTTGAAAGCAAAAGCGCCTTTATAATTTACTACAATTTTTCGAAAGGGACTTGTTTGCTCCATTGAGCCCTAAATCATTCAATCAAAATGAGTGTGCCTGTTTTACCATTATAAGCTTTGATATGAAGGTTTTTTCTTTGCACATGGACGAGATAGTAATCTCCTCTATAGGGATGTGCATCATGAAAATTGAGAATGGTCACTTTTCCTCTTTTATGTGCTGCTGCTAAATCTTTTTTCAGCCACCCCAAAGCTTTGGTTATTCTTGCTTTCATATGACCATCAGATAAATGTGCAGTATAAGTTGGATAGTTGTGCAACTGTACATAGTGAATATCTCCATAATCCCATGAGTAACTTAAACTTCCAGTTATAAAGTGATGCGCTATTTCAGAGTGGAGGAGCTGACGAGAAATTACGTGTTGATTGAATGCAGGTAGAGAACTGCTATATTTGTTCATTTCTTTTAGCATTCTTTGCACAGCATTTACCGCACAGGCATCTTTGGAAAGATTCGATGTGGGTATCATACAATCATGAAGATTGTTGTAGTAATTGTGGTTACCTAATCCTTCATAGACAGGATAAACCATGCTTTTGTAGACATCTGCATAATCTTGATAGGTTTGGGGGCGACCAAACTCCATTAAATCGCCATTGACAATATAAAATATAGCGGCGTGGGATTCTAATGCCGTTACAACTTTTCTATTTGCTTTAAGCCATGGTTCTCTGTTGTTGTACGTGCTAGGATCACCAGAATCTAAACGCCATGGTTACAGATCGACGGCTATGACAATATTAATTATAATTTTGGGGTGTCTTTCTTTTTACGTACCAAATTGTTCTTGCATTATCACCCACCCCTTCCATGCGTTCAAAAAAATAGTCTTTGTTGCTTGAGGTAACGGAATATTCATTGGCACCACTATAGGGATTATACCATCGGAATGTTAATATTGTTCCATCATCTTTTACTTTATATTTAACCCATCCCCCAGATCCAAAAAGCCAAACATTCGATGTTGTTGCCGCTTTTCCTACAAAACCAGCTGCAATTGTCTTTGAGGGACCAGTGTTTTCCCAATATTCACTGGTTTTCCATTGTCCGCGCTCAATGGCTTTATCAATTAAGATCATAGAAGTCGGCGGATTGGTAAGCTCATTAACAATGTATATATCCGTTGAACGATCATCAAAGGCAATTTGTTTAGGCTTTGGTAATTTTTCGACAAAGCTTCGTCTTGTTTCGTATGTTACAAAAAAACTTTGCGCATGAGACGCATAAGGCTTTAACCAAATAACAATGGTCAAAGAAATAAAGGTCAAAGAAATCGCTGTAATGATTCTCTTTTTGTCTTTCATAAAATTCTCATCCAAAACTCAAATAATTCCAGGAAATACTTTGTAGGGGCAATATCATAAGAGGCATTTGAATTCATTTCTTCATGAACTGTACTTCTCTTTTTTAGATGATATGATCGATCTAAAAGATAAGTTGAACTTGAGAACAATGAGATCAGCTTATGAGTGAAGTATTGTGCAAATGATCTCTCTAACTTTCTTGCCACAAATTATGTAAAATATTAAAAACAAAGCTTTATGACTTTTGTAAGGTGTATTTTAAAAATGATCAACCAATGGTTGATTGATCATCAATCATGGGATTTATGAAAATTGGGAGGATTATTATAAGCTTTAATATAGAGAATTTTGCTCTGCACTTTGATAAAATGATCGTTTCTTTTTAGAATGCTAATGCTTTTTATGCACAGCTTGCTTGTTTTTTCAAATTTTCTTTTGTGGCGAAATTTGATTAGGATGCAAGCAGCCTCTTTGCAGTTGTTTTTCTGTTTTTTTGAGGTGGCATATGTGGGAAAAAGCTTTGAGCCGAGCAGTCTTGAAAAAAGTGTCTTTTGAAAGGTTGGTTTAAGAAGCATCTCCTGATGAGGTTGGTGGGCTGCTTAATAGAGAATCAATATTGTTTTTTTCCTCTAGGAATGTTTGTAGTTCTTGATTGTTCAAAGCTTTACCATTTGGTATACGAATGCGCATAGGATCAACTTTTACACCATTGACAATGATTTCAAAATGACAATGTGGACCGGTTGCCATTCCTGTTGTTCCAACATAGCCAATGACTTGTCCTTGACGTACTTTAGCACCTAGTTTGATATCTGGTGCATAACGGCTCTGATGTGAATAGCTGCTGATATATCCATTGCTATGTTGAATTTCCGTATGGTTTCCATAGCCGCCTGTTACGCCAATTCTTGTGACAATACCATCTCCCACAGCAATAATGGGCGAGCCTTTTGGTGCAACCCAATCAACGCCTGTATGCATGCGAACGTAACCTAAAATAGGGTGTTTGCGTGGTCCAAAGGGAGAGCCAAAAACACCATTGGGTGTGGGTTTGCGGAGCAAAAAGGGTTTAGAGCTTTTGCCTTGTGCATCGTAGTAATCGACGCTTCCATCTTTTGATTGATAACGGTAATATTTATAGGTTGTATTGCCAAAAGTGACACTGATATAACGGATTTCAGGATCTATGTTTGTGGGGATTCCTTGTGTTTTAGGGCTCTTTTTGCCTTCTTTGTTGTTTTTTGCTGTTTCACTTTGTTGGGGGATGGCATAAAATATTTCCAACTGATCAGTTGGTGTTATCCGGTTTTTCATATCAATGTTGGTGGCAAGCAAACGAATGAGATATTGAGAAAGAGATTGTGAGACATTATGACTGAGCAGCGCCGTGTAGAGTGCATCATAAGCTGTTGGTAATTGTGCACTACTGACATAAGAGTGGGGAATACCATTTTGAAAAGCTGTTTGAAGCACTTGGGACATTGTGGGCTCTGCACTTTCAACAAATCGCCCTTTATCATTAAGGGCAATGGTGAGAATGTGATATTTGCCTTGATAAATACTGACCCGTACCAGATGATCTTCTTCTCCAGCTTGTGTGACAATACCAATGCGTAAAAGGCTCCCTTCTTTAAGACTGTCTGAATGATTCAATTTTGTTAAAGTGTTTACAACCTTTTCAATTTGTTGCTTTGTATAGTTGGTATCTTTGAAAGCATCGGCTATCTTTTGCTTTTTGTGAATAGGAAGAATATCTTCTGCATAGTTTTTCGCAAGGTCAATGCGACGACTTTGAGGGGAAATAGTCACATTTTCTTGAACAATACGAACCTCTGGGCTATCTGTAAATTGAGAGGGTGAAGATAAATCATCTAATTTTAAAGGATCAATGAGGGTAAGAAGCGAAAGGAGTTCGTCGTTTTTTTCTAAAGTGAAGCCAGCTTTTTTTAATTCTTGTTGTACTTCATCATCTGTTAGGATATCTGCATCATCAAAATTTACTTGATCAATGATAAAATCATAATTGCGTAGGGTTATTTGGGTTTCTACCTTTGCTCCATAAATATGTCCAGAAATATGTCCAGAATCTTGTGATGTGGCAGCTTGAATTTTCGAATCACTAGCAAACATGCTTAAAGAATCAAATTTGGGATAATTATATTGTTGTGGGCGCTCTTCGGCTAAAGCCATGCGGATCCATTCAAACTGTTGTGTTTTAATAACTTTTTCCTCACCCTTTTTTTGTACAATTGATAATTCAAATTGGCGTTTGCTATCAAAGCTTTGCCGTGCATGCGTGGGAGAAATACGATCACCTTTATATCCATTGGCATTAGGATCTTGTTTTTGTGAGAGGTTTTCTAGCTTAAACCATTGTGGAGGTGTGACC
>NZ_CM001557.1:165761-185761 GCF_000273375.1 Bartonella birtlesii IBS 325 | reverse complement strand
TACTCCTTATGGAGTAAGTGGTAGCGGAGCGTTCCGTAAGCCTGTGAAGGGAGACTCGTGAGAGCTCCTGGAGGTATCGGAAGTGAGAATGCTGACATGAGTAACGATAAAGGGAGTGAGAGACTCCCTCGCCGAAAGTCCAAGGGTTCCTGCTTAAAGTTAATCTGAGCAGGGTGAGTCGGCCCCTAAGGCGAGGCCGAAAGGCGTAGTCGATGGGAACCACGTTAATATTCGTGGACCTGTGGGTAGTGACGGATTGCGTGTATTGTAAGGTCTTATTGGATTGATCTTGCAGTGAAGCAGTTCCAGGAAATAGCTCCCACATATAGACCGTACCCGAAACCGACACAGGTGGACTGGTAGAGAATACTAAGGCGCTTGAGAGAACTACGTTGAAGGAACTCGGCAAATTGCACGCGTAACTTCGGAAGAAGCGTGACCCTTTAGCGGGCAACCGTTAGAGGGTGGCACAGACCAGGGGGTAGCGACTGTTTACCAAAAACACAGGGCTCTGCGAAGTCGCAAGACGACGTATAGGGTCTGACGCCTGCCCGGTGCTGGAAGGTTAAGAGGAGATGTGCAAGCATTGAATTGAAGCCCCAGTAAACGGCGGCCGTAACTATAACGGTCCTAAGGTAGCGAAATTCCTTGTCGGGTAAGTTCCGACCTGCACGAATGGCGTAACGACTTCCCCGCTGTCTCCAACGTAGACTCAGTGAAATTGAATTCCCCGTGAAGATGCGGGGTTCCTGCGGTTAGACGGAAAGACCCCGTGCACCTTTACTATAGCTTTACACTGGCATTTGTGTCTGTATGTGTAGGATAGGTGGTAGACTTTGAAGCAGGGGCGCTAGCTCTTGTGGAGTCATCCTTGAAATACCACCCTTACCGATATGGATGTCTAACCGCAGTCCGTTATCCGGATTCGGGACAGTGTATGGTGGGTAGTTTGACTGGGGCGGTCGCCTCCTAAAGAGTAACGGAGGCGCGCGATGGTAGGCTCAGAACGGTCGGAAATCGTTTGTTGAGTGCAATGGCATAAGCCTGCCTGACTGTGAGACTGACAAGTCGAGCAGAGTCGAAAGACGGTCATAGTGATCCGGTGGTCCCGTGTGGAAGGGCCATCGCTCAACGGATAAAAGGTACGCCGGGGATAACAGGCTGATGACCCCCAAGAGTCCATATCGACGGGGTTGTTTGGCACCTCGATGTCGACTCATCGCATCCTGGGGCTGGAGCAGGTCCCAAGGGTATGGCTGTTCGCCATTTAAAGCGGTACGTGAGTTGGGTTCAGAACGTCGTGAGACAGTTCGGTCCCTATCTGCCGTGGGTGTTGGAATATTGACAGGATCTGTCCCTAGTACGAGAGGACCGGGATGGACGTATCTCTGGTGGACCTGTTGTGGCGCCAGCCGCATAGCAGGGTAGCTATATACGGACGGGATAACCGCTGAAGGCATCTAAGCGGGAAACCCACCTGAAAACGAGTATTCCCTGAGAACCGTGGTAGACTACCACGTTGATAGGTCAGGTGTGGAAGTGTGGTAACACATGAAGCTTACTGATACTAATCGTTCGATCGACTTGATCGTTCCCATTTCCTATATCCATTCTTAAAATAACAGATAAATACCAAGCTTCTCTTTCTATGCATTTTGCTGACTTGGTGGTTATGGCGGAGTGAACGCACCCGATCCCATCCCGAACTCGGCCGTGAAACGCTCCAGCGCTGATGGTACTTTGCCTTAAGGCACGGGAGAGTAAGTCGCTGCCAGGTCTGCTAAGTGCATGGAAAATTCTCAGAATTGAAATAAAAAATATAATACATAATACTGAATAAATTCGATAGAAAATAAAATAACCTCATAGAAGTTTGCTAACGCGGGGTGGAGCAGCCCGGTAGCTCGTCAGGCTCATAACCTGAAGGCCGCAGGTTCAAATCCTGCCCCCGCAACCAAAGCAATATCGCTTAAGGGATCGCGTGAAGCATATTGTCTTCTCTGATATAAAAAATCTACTTATTCTAAAATAATCTACATGCATCACTGAAAAAATATAGACAAAATCGGATAAGTCACAGATAAATCATCGATCCATGAAAATCTGCTCCAATCATCAGAAAATCCCATCTGTTACTTTTTTGTACCGTGCTATTAATCATAAAAACTAAGATTCCTATGATTATGGTGGTGAAACCGATTATCATGCCTGCTATCATTGTAGATATACAGATCACAAGGAACATCACAAGGAACATCACAAGGAATGTGACAAGGAACATCACAAGGAACATCACAAGGAACATCACAAGGAACGTTACAAGGAACGTTACAAGGAATGTGACAAGGAATGTGACAAGGAACATGACAAGGAACGTGACAAGGAATGTCACAAGGAATGTGACAAGGAACATGACAAGGAATGTCACAAGGAATGTGATAAGGAACGTTACAAGGAATGTGATTTAAGGCGTTCATATCACTCTCCCTTCAAACCGCGCTTCGTCCAGAAGCGCTATCCCAAAATACACTCTTCTCTTTTACGAGATCGCTCGCCTTATCCTATTTGCAGAGTGAATATCTCTATCCGTTGCACAATGTGCTGCTACATCTCTTATTTTATGCATCATCCATCGCTATTATCCTCATTCTCTGTTCGTGAGGTGGCTTTTTGCTATGGCTGCGCTCATTGCTAATTTGTTCATAATATGCTGCCAATTATAGGAGCGTGATTTGGGTGTAATGCAAAAATGGACAAAGCCTATAAAACCAATGTATACGGGTGTTGTATGATAAAGATATAGGCAGGAATTGGCCTGTTTCGCTGTTCTTTCTGATTTGCCATTAGGGTGCTTTTGCACGCCATTGGCTATTTTAAAAATAAAAAATGACAGCATCATTTGCTATATGATCTGTGTTAAGGAAAAGTAGAAAATGCTAAAGCCAATAATTGTCGCAGAGAATAATACATAAGCCGCATTGCTAAAGTGGTTAAAAAGACTGCAAAAACAGAGAGGGCAGACTACCAGCACTATGCTTATCATACTGGTGATTACTCGATAAATTGCCGAGATTGTGCTGACACAAAATCTAGGATACCTCTTACGATCTGTGTGTAAATACCGATAACAAGGAGTATGTTTTGACCAAGTCCTATTACTCCCTTCGCATCGCACTTCGCTCTTGAGCACTATCCCAAGCAGTGAGAAATGTAGTAGCCCATAAACGCGCCAACACCTGTGGTTGTGTGGGGGGATGTTCCTGGTTAAAAGAATAGACAATAATAAGCGCGTGCTACTAAACATCATACCATTCTGAAGCAAGGTGTGGGGAGGGTAGGCCTGCTTCCCTCTAAATCGATGAATCTAAAACCCCTTCTTTATACTGAAAAAAATATCATAACTCTCTGAAAATAAAAGCAGGAGAAAACATAGTAGCGTGTAAATGCGCCCACCGCTATGGTAAAGTTTTGTAGGAGTGGCTCGGATATCTGCTCGCGTTAAAGAAGTAAAATGCAGCATAATAGAGTATGCAAACATTATTCTTTCTGAAGCAAGCTGAGTAGGCGTAAAGCCTATAAGAGACGTAATTGTGCGTGTAAAGGGCTCTCAAAAACTAAATCTAAGCTTAGCTTCTCTCTCTTGTTCAAGATATTGATTCATAATGATAATTTAGTAACATTCATATTGAATTTGACCATCATACGCCCTGAGAGAGGATTTTGCTTTAGAAGTTTTGGGGGACAAAGCTCTCAGAGAGAGAAGAGAAAAAGAAAAAACGCGCGTAAAAACTCAATTGCGTTGTGTGAAATGCGTTGTGTGAAAATAGAAAATTATCTCGTGTCTCATGATATGCAAAAAAACTAAAAACCCATGACTGAGAGATAAGTTATGAAAATGACCTCATGGCAATATTTATTCGTAATACAAAAAAATCTCTAAAACTATAGCTGTAAAATAATATTTTATCCTCGTGAAATATTAAACCTATGCTGATGGCAGAAAGATAAAAAGCTGCACAAATCTGTGCAGCTTTTTTGCTTTTGCGCGCTAGAAGTTTTAAAACTTGAAAGTCTCTTTACGGCTTCTGTAACCATAATAACCACAAATACTGGAGATAATGGCACCAATCAAGCCTCCTAAAAAGCCCCACCAGCCCATATGTGATGCTGTTTTGGTGACTTTTGTCGCAGTGTTTTTTGCTCCCTTTATGGCATCCTCAAGATTATCC
This sequence comes from Bartonella birtlesii IBS 325, assembly GCF_000273375.1. NCBI lineage: Bacteria > Pseudomonadati > Pseudomonadota > Alphaproteobacteria > Hyphomicrobiales > Bartonellaceae > Bartonella > Bartonella birtlesii. The sequence goes on along the minus strand of NZ_CM001557.1, from coordinate 181,532 downwards.
GAGAGTGTTTCTGCTTGTGCTTCAAGGGCTTTGAGTGCGTCCTCGGTTTTTGTTTCTGCTGTTTGATAGAGTTGAACAGCACGGTTGGCGGTCTTTTGTGCATCTGCACGTGACATGCCATTGTTCATAAGACCATTCATGATATCACTTCGATCAAACTTTACTGTAATGGATTCTATACGATATGTCATGTAAGAATAGAACTATTTTTTATCAGAATTTAAGAAGGAACACACTCAGATGCTGGTAGTCGGGATACGTTTTTTCTAAAGTTTTCTATTATGGCTGATCCATGAGCTCTAAGATATACATTGAGAGCGAATGTGCCGCGTTAAAAGTTAAGCGCGCATGGCGAGGTTTGAGATTGATTAGTTTAAAATCCTTTTCTGAGTGTCCGTGCGCTGCACCTTTCTTGTTTCTTAAATTCATAGTACCATTTACAATTTGATACAGACCGGATGCGATCATTTTTAAGCCATTTTCATCTAGATCTTGATTTTTTAAGTTTTCTTGCTTCATATCGTCGGGATGGATTTTAGCCTTAGCAACGACTTGTTTCCATAAAGCGGACAGCTTATTACGGGAGTTTTCTTCATATGGGATAGAATGGTGGTCGAGATAAGCTTTGCAAGAGGCTTCCAATAGATTTGCTGCAAATAAAACCGCCTCCCTTGGATCTTTTTCTATATTTTCTAATGCCCTTTTTATTTCGATTTCTACTGCTGAGAGTTTTTTCTCTGCAATAAGTTTTTGTAGCTCTTCTGTAGAGAGGAGACCTGCTTTTTGCAATTCTTGTGTGGAGTTCAACTCATTCTTGATAATATGCCCTCCACGCTGATATTCTAATCTATCTTTCTTTAACGTTTCTAAAACCTTACGTTGATCTTTTTGTAGCTGTAAAACTTTTTCATTTAATGATGGATTGAATCCGCTTGGGTCATAATATTCTTTTTCCAAAAAATCCCCAAGCAAGTTACCAAGGACTTCAAGCGGTTCTTCGCATTCCATATTGATTGCCCGTAGCCATGCTTTAACTTTTTCGGGTTTTGAACCTACTGGAATCTCAGGAGGAGCAAATGATGCAATAAACAAGTCATCTAACTCGTTATGCGTATAATGGTACGCAAACATTGGATGAAGCAGTCCAATGATTGCAGGAGGGATTTTGTTTTTCTGAGAGATTTTTTGCAGGGATGATAATTGCATTTTATGGCTTTATAATATCAAAAAGTGATGTGTGGAGTGGTTTTTAGAATATGATTTTATTGCCTGGCCTTGCATAGAAAGTCGCGCAACAATTTTGTGGCTTATATAAGGTTTGTGAAAGAGAAATGCCATATTGTGTTTTAAATGTTTTCTCCTTTCATTGTTATAACAGTGAAGAGGGGGTGGATAATGTGTGATAATTCGAAAAATATAGAATGAGAATGGAAGTATAATTTTGTATTATCGTAACTGCAATAACATTTTTTATTGGCAGATTGTTTATTGGAGAGAAGAAAGCAGGTAATGCGCAATCCCTGAAAGGAAGGCTTTATGACAAGAATTTCAATGGTATGTATCTCATGATGCGTGTGTTCTTTGCTTGTTAGAAAGAGTAAATGGGACTCTTTATTTATTCGCATAACCGGTAGAGAGTTGAGTGGGCAGGGGATCGGTTTACCAATTTCGTTTATTTCTTCAAGCTTACTGTATATCCGCTGTTAGTCTCGTGTATTTGGTAGATGGGGATATCGGTTATTGTGTCTGTAAGGGAATTTTTAGCAATGAAGTTATGTGTAAAAGGGTTCTGAAAAGTTTCTTTTACTGTAAATTTTATAAGGAAAATTTAAAGGCGGGAAAATCTTAGGAAAATTTAAAAGCACACTGTAAAAGTAAAAAACAGTCTTTTTAGAGGTGGTCTTCTGTATCTCATAGTGTATCAATATTTTAAAAACTTTCTTCTCAAGTAGGAAGGTTTTTTCCCATTAAAGAGGGAGAGATTTGTTATTACAGTTAACAATGAAATGGAGAGAAAATACTGCTTTACCGGATATTTTTTTCGCTTCATCTTCAAACCTGTTGCCATGATGAAATCATAGCGGTTCAATGCGTTTGAAATGGGGTGAATAACATTACCCAATTTGCAGTGCGGTGCGGTTTTCCACATTATGATGTGTGGCAGAAATGATCTAGGGGGTGGGATGCTATACTGATGCTGTAGGAGTGCCTATTATCGTGCTTATGGAGCTATCATCCTGCATTGAAACGCGTGGCTTAACTTCGTGGACATTTCCAAAGAACACCATCGGAAAATCCCATATTTCAAGAGGTTTTTAAAGGTTTCCAAGAGCACAAAGGCATCAAAATTACAAATAGCACAAGTGATTGAGTATGCCTAATTTTAGAGCTTAAGGAGCTTGATGGTTCAGTGTACTTTTGTAGAATGATAAAGGTTGGGGCGCAAAGCCCCAGCGTGTTGATATTTCTCAACAGGGGCAAATACTATAGCATTTGCCAATGTTATTGATAAGGCGTTCAAACGAAGTATATCATAAATCGGAATTATTCTCTTTACGCGATATGGAGAGTGCGAGGCAAAACAGTAAAAATGCACAGATAGAGAATATGAAGAATATGATATATGTTTGATTGAGGGAAAGGTATTCCTCCGTCAATAAATGTAACAGAAAGCCTGCGAATACACCCCCTAAGGCTCCACCTATTTGCTGTAATATGCGTGTGATAACTGCTGTGTCTTTGACGTATAAGCTATTGACATATTGGATGGGGGCAGACAAGCAGACAATGGTGGCGATACCAAGCCCTATACCTCTTAGCAAGAATCCCAGCCCATCCATGCTTATATTATAGCCAAAGCATAATAACCCGAAACTTGATATTACCAAACCAATTCCTATCATGAAAAAGGGAGATTTTTCTTTCCATTTTTGGTAAATAAATTTTCTCCCGATCCATGCACCCACCCCCTGTAAAGCAAGGACGGCGCCGATGATGAGAAGATTATTTTTATGGCTCCCTTCCATGGTGAGGGCTAACGGGAAATAAACGAGGAAGCTATAAAAAAGAAATGAAGCAATAAGCCCCATTATCATGAGTAACGTGTAGCGCGCATTTTTAAATCCGCTAAAGACGATTAATTTGTTTTTTGCTTTCTGATTAGAAACAATGAACAGTATGAGAGATATCACCGCTATAAGTGCTAGGATATATATGGAGATGTTTTTATTTATATTTTTGGCTTCTGTGAGATAAAAAAACGAAATAAGGGATATGGAAAACGCTAAAAATGCAAATAAGTTAAATTTTGTTTTTGCTGTTTCGTTGCTCTTTAAATGTTTTGCTCCAATGGTGAGTGCCAATAAAATAAGCGGAATATTGATAAAAAATAATAAACGCCAAGACACGTACTGAGCAAGTGAGGCACCCACCAGCGGACCAAAGGCAGGAGCGAAAACCGTTGGTACGGCTATGGTACCCATGGCTTGGCGTACCCGTTTTTGCCCAAATTGTAATGCAATGATGGTTTGGCTAAGCGGTAGCAAAAGACCAGTCCCAAAACCTTGAACGATACGTGCAGATATAATGGTTTGAAAATTATAGCTTAGTCCTACTCCCAGTGATCCAAGCATAAAAATAAAGTTTGCAAGGAACCAAGTCTTTTTGATACCTATTCTCCCCTGAACAAAAGTTGCCATCAGCAACCCCGGCACGGTAGCCAGAAAATAAGATGTTACAACCCATTGCATATTCTTTTCCTCTATTGAAAAATAATCAGCAAGGTTGGGAAGGATGACATTAACAATGCTTCCGTCCAGCAAGGGGAGTATGCTGGAAATAATTACGGTATATATGACATACCTTTCTGATTTAGTATAGGAATCTACCTTTTGCATGATCATACTCTCTACAGAATATTCTTTAAAATTGGTCCCGCTTTATAAATTACAGGCTTTGAGAATTAATACGTGTTTGTTGGCTGCGATATTGGGATGAATGTGATTGAGAGAGCCCCCCGCTTGTTTCTTGATATTTCCCTTGTGTAGTTCTCTTTTTTCTTCAAATAAAACTATTGTTTAAGCGAATTTTGGTGAGGTTATCGCGGAGTCTGTTTTCTGTCAACTCACTCTGCATGAGAGAAAAAGTAGAACATACACATTTGTGTAGGTTCTGCTCCAAAGCTCAAACCGTTTGTGGTTCTTATAAAATTTATCTCAGTTTTACCAACTCATTTATGTTCTAGTATAAAATTATTGAGCTCTGCAAAAGTATTAAGATTATGGTTAGCTGCTTTAATCATGAAAAAATTAGAGAATTGGCCGACAAGGAGAAGCTCACGAATTCTATCGTTTGATGATTGGATTTGTTAAGCTGAACGGAGGAAGTGAAGCGTAATATTTCTGCGGGTGTATCAAGCAGTTTATAAGAAAAATTATATCAAAAAGGGCTTAATCAAAGGGGGCATCTTTTTCAGGTTTCCCTTTTTGCTTTTTTATGAAGAGCAGGAGAGAGAGAAGAGCAGCACTGAAAGATATGATGCTCAGCATTTGCCAAGCGGATAAACCAAGAATAGCTTTGTTGTATAAGAGAGAACCGAAGTAACTTCCTGCCATTCCTCCGAAAGCACTCGACAAACTCATGATGCCAAATGCACTAGCTATTAAGCGTCCATCTATATTTGTGGCCTCATAATCGAGGCGTATGCGCATAATGATTTCGGCGAAGGTAAAAATGAGGATTGCTAAAAAGAGGCAAAGGTAAGAATGATCAAGAACGTGGAGGATAAAGAATGAAAGTGTAAAAAAACAAAGGATAATACTATAGGAGTTTTGGAGTTTTCCCTACAGGACCATCTTGAAACAGGAATTTGGAAAAAGATGACAATAAGAGCATTGAGAAGAAAAATGTATGAAGGAGCACTTCTACCAAAATTTTGGTTACCAAACAGAGGAATCGTGACTTCGAGTTGTATGTAAAGAAAGGTAAATAAAAACGTAAAAAGTGCCACACGAAGCATTGCTTTGTTGATAAGTAATTTGCGAAAATCAGAAAAATTTATTTTACTCAGTGTGTCGCTACCTGGACTTTCTTTTAATGTGCAGTTGAGAAGAAATAATAAAATAAAGATGAGCCCAACGAGGCTAAATAATAAGTGGGGATAAATTTTTAAAATGAGCATTCCAAATAATGGGCCAATGGCAACTCCTATGTTAGCAAAAATGGATCTGGTGGCTAAAATATCAACTTTGTCAGCTTGAGAGACGTTTTTTACTAAAAAAGATTTTGCAGCAGGAAGATATATGCTGCTTCCTAGTCCAATGACGATGCAGGAGAGGAGTAGAATATAAAAATTATGCGTCAAGCCAATAATAAGATAACCTGGAATCCGCATCGCTAAACCTAAAAGCATGGTTTTTTTGATATGCACATAATCGGAAAGTATTCCCCCTAAAAGAGAGCCTGCTCTTTGGCACCAAAAAGCTATTCCAATGATGGTACCTACTTCTATTGCACTGAGAGAATCCAATTTGTTTAAGTAGATGGCCAAAAAAGGAACGATCATAAAGACGCCAATATTGCTCAAAAGAGTGGTGATGAGAATAAGGTGTACACTTTTCTTGAAATTAAGAATTTTACGTAACATTTCAATTACAATTATTTGCTTTCAAAAGTGTTTTTAATAGTGCTGTTTTTGCAGCTATACCAGTGTTAAATAAAATTTTGATACAGATGATTTTTTCAAGTTGAGAATTCCTTGTTCTTGTAAATGTGAAGTGAGAGGCGTTTGTTTATGTATCGTATATTTTCAGTGTATGTGTTTAAATATTTCTGTTTTTGGGGTATCAATTCTTTGCCAAATTATTCATTTTTGCTAAAATATTCAGGTTCTTTTCTTTTTGACTCGTTTTTGTTTTTTTTCACAATTGCACGGCTATGGTCTGTCGTGGTAAATTCCCTATGCATAAAATTTTCATGAGAGGAAATAGCGGCAGGGATCTTTTTAATCTATGCTTTTATACCCTATATTCTGGATTGTTTTTGTCTCAAGGTAGAGTTGTTGCACGTTCCTTGAAGAATGATTATCAAATTTTACTTTAAATTCTCAGTTTTTAAAATTTTCTCTCAAAAAATTTCTTATTTCTTGGCGCATGTGCTGATATTTGCTGGCATGGCGTTTTCATCATCCTCTCTACGAGGGTGCATGGTAATTTGGTAAAATCGACCATAAAAAGGTTGCATATCTTGGAGAGTTGCGTTGCGCTATAGATTTTTTCTATTTGAAATGCTTGTGCAATTTTTTGCAATATCTCTTCTGCTTGAAATCTTTCTGTTGTGTTTTGAATAGATCAAGATTCAAAAGATGATTGATCAATTTGTGAATGGTTTTTGCATCAAGGATAATGGCGGTGCAAATAGTGCGCAGTGTTGGGTGTGGTTATGGCAGAAATCAGTGAATTTTGGGTATTGCGTTTGTGTAGTGTTTCTTGACATATGGGCAAAAATCATTGCGAATGGGCAATGCATTGATTTCTATGAGTTTTGCTTGTCGCGATTGTGAGCGTACAATTTGTTTGGCAGTGGCGCGTTTACGAATGATACCTCAATCACTTTGGAAATATTTATGGTTTTCGGGGAGTGTTAAAGTTTCATAGGATCTATTAAGCTAGCAGTTTCTTTTCACAAAAGGGTTTTGATGCGGCAAATTTTTGAGCTCTATCGAGGATAACGGTTGTGGTTATGGTTGATTTATGCAGACATAGATAACCACCAACGGTGATGTGTTTCCAAAATGTGGTAAAAAATCGCACATCATCTGCTTTTGCTATGCTGCTTTTGCTATGCTGCTTTTGCTGAAAAATCATCAATGATGATCAATAAGGGTTGATCATTCTTAGCAATGCCTGAAGAGACAAGCAAAGCTATACGTTTTTCTCAAGCGGGGGATTCTAAGAGTTTTTTATCCTGTTGCCATGCTTGTTTTACTTTTTGCAGTGCTATAGCAATCAAGCGCATGCTCTCTCTTTTTCATGCTGATTTTAATGACTATGTACAGTCTTGCCATTTGCATGAGCGTGTAAATAAGCTCAATACTGTTTCCATATCAGGTCTTAATCAAGAGTATCTTTTGATCCTTATGATTTTACCAATCGTAGCATTTCTGCTTTGATAAAAAATTTTGTTATTTGTTTTATGGGATTGCATGGGAGATACAATAATTTTAGTGAGTGGTGATTGTAATGCTATTTTGGGGCATGATTTGCTTGAGAAAAAAGATGGTAAAGCCTGTTAGGTATTATCCCGTTCCTTTTTTTGTATAGCGCTGTTTACGATAAAGACTAATATGCCATGTGATCATGGTGGCGATGCTGATGATGAAAAGTATGTATTGGGTGTGATACACTTTATAGCCACCGCATCATTTTTATTTTCATGAGATAAACAATAAATAGGGTAATTGCGATTATTGTATGTTTATGAAAACATCTAAAGAAAGACTGATAATTATAGAGATTATCGAACTCTCTTTAAACAGAGCTTTTGAAAAGTATACATCTATCAGTTTAGATTACGATATGGTCTTTTAAAAGCAATCCAAAATAGAATGTTTAAAAGTGCAAAGCCTTATCTTTTAGAATAACACATGATAAATCTTTCCTTGTAAGATTGTATGTAAGCAGTTTACAAGATAATGCGTTTATAGATTATCGTTTAAACCAATACACAAGAGACCTCTATGAGGTGTGTTAACCTCATAAGTCTATTCGGTTTCTCTCATTTCTAATTTTGGTAAGTTCTTAACAATTTTCATTGTTTCTAAACTTACGGTAATAACCCTTTGAAACAATTCTAATGGATAAGCAGGGTTGCCAATGGTTTCAACAGCATAGCGATTGGCATCATTAACGATGCCGCTCTTTTTATCTGTCTTAACACATTGACGCCCCATAACCCATTCAAGAGCGGGCTTGCCATTGACGATATACTCATAAGCTTCAAGAGGGATATCTGTTATTGTGATATTGCTGTTATAAATGACAGTTGATTTATCTTTCTCTTTACCTGCTTTTGCGAATTTCATTTCAGTCACATAATAAAACTTTTCTGGATTAGAGATCTCTGTTTGTTTTGGATTGCCCTTTTTAAATGCGACAGGATAAGGCTCTACATCTTCATAGTTTACGTGCAAATGACCCAGTTCACGTCCAGCAGTAACAAACTTCCAAAAATCATCAGCAGTTTTAACACAAGGGATACGAGGCAGTTCTTTAGAGAGGTTATCAGCATAACGAGCACGATAATCTTCTGAATGAAGTAAACCATAAACATAATAAAATAGATCATCTTTTGTTATAGTTTCATTCGGATAAGCCGCTTTAAAATGTGCTAGCCCTTCATCAGTAATAGCATCACGCCTTTGTAAATTAGCTGTAGTGTTTTCTTCTGTAGCATTTGCAAATAAATGGGATTGTTTCTCACTTTTACTTTTTGAGACCGTAATGTCTTCGTAAATATACCTTGGAAAGCATTGACCTGTATCTATTGCATGAAAATCAGGTAGATTCCTAGTCATAATAACAGAAAACCCACTTCTTGCCCCTACAGCAGAAACTTGTATTATCCTATTTTCAACGGCTTTTCCCATAGGAAATATACGCGGCATTTGATAAATTGCTTCATTAAAAATGCGGTTATAATAAAGCCACTGTCGTGTAAAAGGACGGTATAAACTTTGAACAAAACCATCTTTTTCAAATTTTAAAATATTACCTCTTGCTAATTGTTTTTTTATATTCAAACTCCAACTTATCTTGCCTGTATCTGAATTAACAAAATTATCTACAGCATTTTTACGTGATTTACGGTCAGTGTGCGCATAAATATCATTAAAACGTTCTACTTCACTGTTATAGAAGGCAATCATGTTATGCATATTTTTTGCTAAAACCTCACGGTTTGAATTGTACGCCCAAGCATCACGACTAGTCGTAATGCCACAAGAATAAATCTCAAACAGTTTTTTACCATGAGGTTTCTTATCACCTAAGGCTAAAAATGTTTCAAAACTATCATCACGTTGACGTATCCAATCACCATGCTTATCTGGTGTGATTATTTGCCATTTTTGTTCACGTGTAATAGCATCAATGCTTCCAAAATACTCTAGAACTGCAAGTTTCTCTTTTGACGTGCGATTATTACCAATGTCATGATAGTAAATTTTGCACTCTCCAGAAACATTGGGATTTTTGATAAACAGCGTCACGGCAATACCAGTCATACTACCATTACCAAAAACATTTTCACCTTCTTGAGCAGCTCCATTACTTAACATATTTTTACGAAGATCACCCCGTAAATTAAGCACATAAATACTCGTAAACTCTTTGGCTAAAGATTTTCGTAAACTGTTCATTGTCGATTTTTCTACGTAACCAGAGCCAGAAACAAAGCCAATTACCCCAGCATCACCAATACGGTCGCTAGCCCAGCGAATGGCACGAATATAACTATCATAAAAATTTCGCGTATTCATTGATTTAGATTGAGACGCATAAGTTTCACTGATCCGTTTATCTAAAATCGGATAAGGAGTATTCTTTGCATTGTCATTGGCACTTTTTTGTCCTACTGAATACGGAGGGTTACCAAAGATAACTTCGATGTTTAGATTTTTCTGATACTCTAAATATGCGCTGTTTTCCTCTAGTAAACCTTTCATCAGATCTTGTTTTTCCAGCATCTGAAACGTATCGGTTAAACCAATATGTTTAAAAGGAATGTAATCTCCTTTCATAAGACTATGATAGGTCGATTCAATGTTAATGGCTGCTATGTAATAGGCAAGTAAAACAATCTCATTGGCATGAATATCATGACGGAACTTATATTCCATATCCTCTGGTTTGATGAGATTCGATTGTAAAAGCCTTGTGATAAAGGTACCCGTTCCAGTGAAAGGGTCAAGAATAGAGACACCACGTGATCCCAAGCTTTTTCCAAACTCATTGCGCAAGACATCATCAACCGAATGAATGATAAAATCTACAACCTCAACGGGGGTATAAACAATCCCAAGCCTATCCGTGGTTTTCTTAAATGCCTTGGCAAAAAAATCTTCATAAAGTTTGATGATAAGATTCTGTCTTGCCTGTGGTTCGGTAATGCCAGAAGCACGGAACTTTACGCTATCATAAAACTCTTGAAGTTCTTTTGTTTCCTCTTCAATATTTGTTTTATCTAGTTCTGTTAAGATTTTTTCCATTGCTTGAGAGATAGCATTATTTTGAACAAATTCATTGCCCTCAAACAAGGCTTCAAACACGGGGCGCGTGACAAGATGTTGCGCTAACATCTCAATGGCTTCTTCTTGCTTTATCTCACTGTTTAAGTTGTTTTTTAATTCCTTATAAAACGCATCAAAGGCATGATAAGCTTCGCTTGTTTGATCAGAAAGCATAGTTTGAAGGCGTGTGATATGGTTTTGTGCAATCTCAGCAACATTGTTCGCCCAAATGCCCCAATAATCACTCATGGTAGATTTTTTAACGATCAGTGTTTTGAGAGCATTGGGAAACTCAACAAAAAAGGGTAATCTTCCTGTTACGCTATAACTATGTTGCGGTTCATGAGCTTGTGTCCCAATATGAAGTCCGGATTGTTCCGATTTTTCGTGTAGCGTGATTTCGTCAATAACCATGGTGACATTTTCTAATTCGGTCTTTTTAGAAACTGTAACAATGTCGATGATAGAGCTTACGTCTTGTCCTAAGACCATCTGGTTAAGGGTTTTGCTAAAATTCTCATCATGGGCAAGCAAAGCATTGAGAACTTGCCAGACAACACTGTATCTCTTATTGTTTTTTAATGCCTCTTCTGGTGAAACACCAGCAGGAACACCAACCGGCAAAATGATATAGCCCATCTTTTTGCCTTTTGCACGACGCATCACACGTCCCACTGCCTGTATCACATCCACTTGGCTTTTACGCGGGTGTAAAAACATAACCGCATCAAGGGAAGGAACATCAACACCTTCTGAAAGGCAGCGTACATTGGTTAATATACGGCAGACATTCTCACCCGCATCTTCTTTCAACCAATCAAGTTTTATCGTACGATCTTTGGCACCAGATTTTCCATTAATATGATCTGCTTGACAGTTAAGAGGGGGAATATTTTTATGGTTTTCATGAAGATCAAGTAAATCTTTCTTAACTTCTTCATCGTTGAATGTGTCACGAATGCGTTCAGAAGTTTTAATATTTCTACAAAAAGCCAAAGCCCGATGCATGGGTCTTGTATCATCCCCAAGATCAATTTTCAGATCCATTTTGGTAAGGGCTTGATAACAACCCACGATCTTTGTTCTATCATCAAGAATAAGTTCATAATTCTCATCTGTCATAAGATGCTGGATAGATTTACTCACTTCTCCTTCATCAACACCTAAAACGATAATCTTGTAAGGCGTTAAAAGTCCATTCTTTACAGCATGGGAGAAACTATAAGAATAAAGGATTTTGCCATAAAGCTCTTCATCATCCATAGAAGCTAGAACAGCATCAATCTCATTGGCTTGTTTTTTGGCATTGTCACTAAAGATACGAGGCGTTGCTGTCATATACAGACGTTTTTTACCCCGAATGATGCTGTTATCGTGAACCTTGATAAATTCAGATTCACTCTTGTCTGTTCCTAATACAGCTCCAGTGGTACGGTGTGCTTCATCACAAATGATCAGATCAAATTCGGGTAAAGCATATCTCTTTTGTGCATCCGAAATCACTTGGATCGAATGGTAAGTAGCAAAGACCACTGTCATTGCATCAGGAGAAGTCTTATTGGCTTTTTCTCCAAGCTTTTGAGCATCTGTTGTTGCTGGTAGAGCGAGATCCGAGATATCGAGTTCAGCAGCATCATCTTGGGCTTTACGACGCTTGCCAACTTGTGTATCGGAGCACACCGCAAAAGAACGTAAGGGTATTTCTGTATCTGTTGTCCATTCTCTTATCGTTTGTGACATGAGAGAAAGAGAGGGCACAAGGAATAAAACACGTTTACCTTGACCAGCAAGCGTTTCTGCTATTTTCAGACTGGTAAAGGTTTTTCCCGTGCCACATGCCATAATCAGCTTGCCACGATCTGCTTCTTGTAAACTTTCACAAACAGCTTTAAGCGCTTCTTGTTGATGATCTAAAAGCTTTTTCAGTTCTTTTTTCTTAAGAGTAGCTTCCCCTTTGCTTTCAAAGCTTGCCCAATCTATTTGGCTGTTTTCCAGATCAAAAAGATTAATCCGTTGAATGCGAATTCTTTGTCCTTCACAAGTGAGATCGGCATTGTTACTCCAATTACCTTCGGTGCTATCAATAAGAATACGACGCGTGAATGGAGCTTTCCCAGAGGCGGCAATAAAGCTATCAATATCTTCTTTTTTGATTTGATGATTTGCACTATAAAACTTACATTGAATAGCGGCATATCCCTCTTCGTCACGGATTTTGGCTACCAGATCAATGCCGATATCAGTTCCATCCCAACCATGTTCCCGTGCCCAATCTCTATAGGTCTGAACCTTTTCATATTCTTGGCATTGTAGGGGGTCTTGCGTTAAATAAGCAATCACAAACTTTTCAAAAGAAGTTCCTCTATCGCGCGCACCTTCTGTATGATCACGGTAGGATTGTAACAGAGAGCGTAATGTAAGTGGTTTGGTATGAGATTGAAGCATTTATAATAAAACCCCATCGCTCCATGAGCGTTTATCTATCAATGTCAAAAAAACTTTAAATAAATTTTGCTAAATCTATTTAGAAAAAATAGCAATAATAAAATAGGAAAAGGATGCGAAAGACCCATAAACTGCTTAAAAATAAACTTTATAAAGGCTGATTATCAATAGCTTATGATATAGGTTAAATTAGTAAAGTGGTGAAATTTACTATTCATTTGACCTGTTGATCAAGAGAAATATACTATGGGCTTTAAAATATCAGAATAAGTATTTTGATAGGTTTTTAAGGTTTCTCAAACCCTCAAAATCTTCAAAATTCATAGATGAAGCGTCCTTTGAAGGTTCACTCTATAAAATACAAGGGTAAATGCTTCAGTTTGGTGTCTTATGATTTTTCACTAAGGGATGCCATTCATAGCGTATGGTCGGTCGACCGCTTTGAGAGCACTTGTCTCCAGATATTGCACGAATATAGTTACAACGGCATAAAAGCTCTAAAGCTTTTTTAACGGCTTCATTGTCCTTTAAAGAAGTCCAACTTCTTTGATGAATATCACGTAAAGTAAAAACATCGGGTAAACAATCACAGCGCTCTACAATTAATTTTGCACGCTCTGTTGTTCATGTATCTCCCGCCGCATAAAGACGCTTTGCATGACTTATCAGATATTTTTCCCATCGCAAGGCTGGTGTAATGGCATAGAGACCAATTTCAAAACCACCACTGTCAAGAAGTTCGAAAATCAACGCAAGGCTTGCTATGGTTTTTGGCATTTTTAAAAGATGCGCTTGTAAACTTTCTTGAGAAATGTCCCTCTTTTTGATCTGTTAAAAGCCCATAGTGCATTTGTCTTAATTGCCACATTAAACGTATAGACAAAATGGTTTTCTTTTAAAAGAAAAAGCAAAAAAGAAATAACACTAACTATTACAGATTTTCATAATGAAAGAAAAATTTTTAGTTTTTCTATTCGTGATGAAAATGTATTTCAAACAATAATGATCCACAATTACATTTCGAATACGAATTTGGCATATACAAAGATGACTTTAGATATAGCTAAATTATGAATACTTTATTGAGTTAGAAATCTATACCAATAGCTTTGGCTTGCATCTTTTCGTAAAGCTTGCGCATAACCGTCATATTTTCTTTACGCACATCAATGATAGACATTTTCAATGTCTGTTAAACGAGATTTATCTAAGTTTCCCAATCGTGTATAATGAGATGCCATTGCTTGTCGCGCTTCGTCATAAGGTAAACCACCTTTTCGGTGTTTGGATAAACTATAAGCCTCATTTATCACCTTATATTGTACAGGATCATTAACAAGGATTACGTGCTTTTTAACAACATCTATTTCCGTCAAAGCCGTTTTAAGGCTATTGGACATTGATTTGCTATTGGAGTACCTAAACAAATCATTTCGTACATCACATAATCTCTTAGAGGCTAATGTATCATTGATTTTTTTCACAGAGCCTTCTTCGCGAGACAAAATCCGTTCTAATTCTTTAGAAATAATGACCTCCTATCATAACACCTTTGTCTAACCAATCTGAACCATATTTCTCATCCGCATTCTTTGTAGAAAATCCCATATCACGAATAAATTGTGCTCTATTATGATGCTTAAGATTCAGAAGTGTATGAGCAGGTAGTTCAACCATTGCTAACCATTCCCATGCTGCTTGACCATCATTAGCTTTCTCTGCTGCTTCTGCTTCAGCAATGTAGATACAGTCTTGATCTAACCCGCCTGCTCGTAATTCCTCACGTTCCGCATCTGTCATATAATTTTTGGGTAATTTCTTTTGCATAGGAAATTCCTTTCTGTAACCTGTCTTGAAATATTAATCTAATGGTTACTGATCAATCAAATTTCCTATGATTTTTTCAATTTGTTGTTTGAAATGAAAATAAGATATCTGTTTTTAGCTTTGATCATTTTAATTGTTAAAATATATCAACAGAAAAGGTTTTTCTTCACTCCATATTGAAAGAGAAATTATAAATAGAGGAAAAGATTTGGTGTAAACGTGAGCTTAGTACCTTAATCGAAAGAACAGAGCAGAGGAATTATTATTGATAGTTGTGTCTTCTCGTATAGCTGGTTCTTCTCTTGAAGTTTTAGAACTTCTTAAAACTGCTCGTGAGCGTAATTTATAAGATACGCCAATTTATTCAGGGACAAGCTAGGCAGCCTATCATCATGAGCAGGGCAACGGGCTATCCCATAATATCCACGCCAAACCCCTGGCACAGCACGTGTAATGCCCTGCGCATTCTTAAAAGAATACATCATTTTAAATCCTATAACGTTGCGTCATAGGACGGATTGTGCACTCGATGAGCTTCGTGTGAGTTTGAGAAAGCCTTGTCCGTCTTTACGTGACAAGGTTTTTTTATGCCGCGTCACTTTGACGTTGCTGTTTTGCTTGCTCGATGACATTGATAAGATCTGATTGTAACCAACGCGATAAAAAACCAAATTTTAAAGGTTTTGGGAGCGAGCCATTGGTTACATGATGGCGGAATGTTGAGATACTCATATGAAGCAATTTTGCACTTTCACGGTCTGTTAAAAGAATATCATTTTCTGTCATACTAAAATCCTTTCTATCAAAAAATGAGAACAAATCATAACTATTTATTAACCACATTTTGGTTCATTTAGAAAGATGTTTTATTCATAGAAAACAATATTTTATCATAGTTTTTCTTATGTGATAATTTATGAATCTTATTGAGAAAGAATGAGAGACAAGAGAGCTAAAGTTATCCGAAGATAATGGGGTTATGCACCCCATATCTTAAGCTTGATCGGTGACATATGCCGCCCATTTATCCATATAGACACGGCGCTGTTCTAGATAGTCAGTGCGACGATAGGCACGCTCTACTTTACCCCCGACCGTATGACTTAGAATGGTTTCAGCGACCTCATAGGGGGCATCGGTTGTTTCAGCAAGCCAATTGCGTAAACTAGAACGAAATCCATGGGGGCAGGCGTTTAGTCCAGTTTTTTGCATGT
>NZ_CM001557.1:161855-164980 GCF_000273375.1 Bartonella birtlesii IBS 325 | reverse complement strand
CCCCTCACGTAAAATAGAGCGCCACCCAGTTGCCAATTCACGGGCTTGTTTTAAAGAAACATCTCGCAACGTACCCAAGCCCATTTCATGGTGGCGCCCATGAAGGGTATAACGATAAGTCTATTGAGCACCTCCATCTTTACGCTTATGAAGAAACAAGCCGACACCATCATTATATTTGCCAGCCCCCAATGTTGCTTACAGCCCTTGCATTAAGACGGTTTATAAGAGCCATTTTTAGTCCTTTCTTATACAAATTTGATCCACACATTCATCCCACTTGTTATGTGCAAAGGAATGATTTTGATTGATTCAAGATAAACAGATTTGGAATGAGAGAATCCTACGTTATTCGAGACTCTCATTCAATATGAGTAACACTATATCATTATTATAAATCAAAGCGTTATCCCAAGAAAAATACACGATTGGCATGCGCACAAAGTCGATGAAACTCTCTTAATTATAGAGGGAAAGCTAGATTTTTTCTATAGCAAAAAGCGTATAACCTGTACGCTAGGAAATGTTATATATCTCCCTGCAAATACAAGGTATAAATCAATTGATGTTTTGTTTTTTTATGTAGCCCGATTGTATGCCTATTGAGTTGATTAATGGCAAGAGTGCCAAGAGAAGAATCTATGATAATACATGTTGGCTCTCGTAAAAGAACGGTTGCATCATTTTCTGAAAATGTTTTTTGATTTGTTTCGATGAGATCGTGTTGTAAAAGTGATATCAAAAGACTTCCAGAGGCAAGAAGAGTAGCATTGAATTGTATTTCCCTCAGTGATTGGACAAGGCAGCCTTCACGAAGTGCTTCAAATGTGGGAAAGTCGAATCCGCCAAATGCCGCTCCTTTTGTAGAAACAACGGTTACAGGTTGTATTTGCCGTTTTCCAATTAAAGCTAGTTTATTTCTCGTTATCTGTACGTCTTTTGCTCATTGAATGCGTGATAAAGGATTGGGTTCACGAGGGTAGACAGCGAAAAAATTGATGGCTATGGGTGGTGTTGGTTTTTGCAATTCAAGTGTGTGGGAGCTCTCATGACAATCATGTCGCATATAGTCTGCCAGTTGCCACACATAGCTGCCTGTTCCATTGTAAAAGTTTAAGCCTATAGGATCTTGTTGCATGATGTTAAACTGGTTTCTATTTTGCTATAAACTAAATTTTGGGAACGGTTGTAGCTCTTCCACACTCAAGAGTGGTTCATCAAAGTAATATTGGTTGGTGTGGGGTTATAGGGGAGATACAACGATTTCATCGAGGGGTGATTGTCATACCATTTTTGGGTTTGGTTTGCCTGAGAGCAAAGATAGTAAAGTTCGTTAACCATTATCATATTCCTTTTTTTGTACGGCACTGTTCAAGATAAAACCTAATATGCCTGCGATCATTGTGGCGATGCCAATGATAAACAGCGTGCTTTGGGTATGATGAACATGGACAAAACCAGCTCCTATAAAGCCAAGACATACGGATGTTTGTATGATAAAGATATAGGCAGGCATTTGGTTGTTTCGGTGTTCTTTCTGGATGGCTTTCATCATAAAACTTGCCATCAGAGCGTTTTGCACACCGTTGGCACTCCCAAGGATAAAAAATGATAACATCATCAACCATATGAGCTGCGTTAAAGAAAAGCAGAAAATTGCTAAGCCAATGGTTGCAGCAGCTAGTGATGCTCCAGCAGCATTGCCAAAATGGTGGAAAAAGTTGGAGAAACAGAGTGGACCAACTACGAGGCCAAGACTTATCATGCTTGTGATTATCCCATAGGTTTCAGCGCTTAAGTTGAGATCTGTACGAATGCGGACAATCGATAAGACGTTAAGAGCAGAGGTAAGGATAATAGTGATGATGAGGGGAGCAAGAGCATAGACAACATTTTTTTTACGCAAGAGACTCATTAAATCTAGCCCTTTTTTGCTTTGCTGCGCTGTGTTTGTCATTTGTGTATGAATTTTTAAACTTTTAAAACAGAAGAGAGTGATAAAGGTAGCAAAAAGAACCATGATTGACAGCACAAACAATCCTTTTTGCCCATTTAATATCCCATACAATACACCCCCTAGCAGTGGTCCGACAATATAGCCAAGATTACGAACCGTTTGGATGATGCGATTGATACGGTCTAATTGGTGATCATTTTTTGCAAAATCAGGTACCGCAACAAGAATAGCAGACCAAAAGAGTGATCCAGCACAGCCTAGTGCGAAAGAAATGGCAATATAAATCCAAAATTGGTTGGCGACTGCAGCTGTGGCTATGAAAAGTGCTTCAAACAATAAAATAACAGTAACTATGTGTGCTGGCTGGAGGCAATGCAAAAGATGCGGGGCAATGGGGCCTGCACAAATTCCTCCTATAAGCCCTGCAAAAAGCAACATAGAAATGGAGGTTGTACTTTCTGCTAAGTGTAAAGCAAATGTAACTTGAGCCGTTTCATCAGCAAAGCTACTTAAGCTCAAAACAAGAAAAAGTCCTATTTGAGCGAAAATCATTGACTTTTTCTTTGTCACAATGCCCCTGCCTAAGATGTTAAAGCTTTTACGGTTTTTAAAATTTTTTCCTGCCTATGTGGGTGTTGTGGTATATTAGGCGACTTTGTTTTGTCTAGTTTTTTGATGATAGGTTGAGAAAGTAATAGTTCTTATTGCCATATTATGCAAAAAGCTTTTCAAGCAGGTGTAAAAAAAGCTGCACAAATCTGTGCAGCTTTTTTGCTTTTGCGCGCTAGAAGTTTTAAAACTTGAAAGTCTCTTTACGGCTTCTGTAACCATAATAACCACAAATACTGGAGATAATGGCACCAATCAAGCCTCCTAAAAAGCCCCACCAGCCCATATGTGATGCTGTTTTGGTGACTTTAGTCGCAGTGTTTTTTGCTCCCTTTATGGCATCCTCAAGATTATCCGAGAGTGTTTCTGCTTGTTCTTCAAGGGCTTTGAGTGCGTCCTCGGTTTTTGTTTCTGCTGTTTGATAGAGTTGAACAGCACGGTTGGCGGTCTTTTGTGCATCTGCACGTGACATGCCATTGCTCATAAGACCATTGATGATATCACTTCGATCAAGCTTTGCTGTAATGGCTTCTACACGATCAGAGAGGCGCTCACCAAG
>NZ_CM001557.1:148812-160974 GCF_000273375.1 Bartonella birtlesii IBS 325 | reverse complement strand
ATCTATAGAAAATAAAGCAGCAAAAGAATTCTTATGGCACAATATAGAGAGGTAGTAAAATGATATGGAGGAGACTTTGCTTTCTGCCATGTTATGAGAATGTCATAATATTTGAAAATATTTTCTTTTCAAAAAAAACATGTTACCGGTTCTTTCGATTAATGAATACTTTGTTTTCTATATTAGAAAATTTAAACAGAGACTGTAGAGTATAGCATGTTTTGTTCAAACTTTTTTAAAAATCGTGAAATCTATGGACCGCTTTGTATTGGTTTTGACCCTAGTCGTAAAGTTTTGCAATCATGGAATTTGAGTCCTGATTATAAAGGCTTGAAAGATTTTTGTGATATTCTCCTAACCGCGGTTGTGGGACATGTGGGGATTATAAAGCCGCAAGTCGCATTTTTTGAATTGTATGGTGTGGAAGGCCTGCAAGTTCTCAAAGAACTTATTAAAACAGCTCATGAACAAGGGTTATTGGTTCTCGTTGATGCAAAAAGGGGGGATATTGGTTCTACTGTTGAAGCTTATGGTCAAGCTTGGCTTGGTTCAAGCAGTGCGTTTAAAGCGGATGCTATAACCGTGAATGCTTTTCTTGGCTTTGATGCTCTCATTCCTATGATAAAAATTGCAGAAGAAACAGGAACAGCGGTTTTTATGGTTGTTGAATCCTCTAATCCTGAGGGTAAAGATATTCGCAATGCCCGTATTGGTGATCAGACACTTTCTGTTCATTTGGCACAGCGTATTTGTGACTATAATAGCCAGTCTTTAGGACAAAATTATTCTGTTGGTCCTATTGGTGCGGTTATTGGAGCAACATTGGGAAGTGAAGCAAAAGAGGCAATTGAGCAGTTAAAAAACAGCTTGTTTCTTGTTCCTGGTATTGGTGCTCAAGGGGGAACGATAACACAATTATCCCATCAGTTTCCGCAAAGTTTGTGGCAGAATATTATTCCTTCTATTTCAAGATCGATTACAGATGCTGGCCCCAATATTGTGGATTTAAAAACGTGCATCAATGATTTTGCCGAGCAAGCTAAAAGTGCTCTCCTGTTTTGAGATCTATATGTGATAAATCTGGAAAGCACTTATAGGAGAGTTTTTTTCTAGAATAAACGGTTGTTTTTGATGTCTCTAAAGAAGTAGGATTGCAGACTGTTTGGGAGAATGTTTTGGGTGAGGGGTGCAGTATTTTTCATGAGAAAATAGAAGAATATTCAGAGTAGAGTTTACATTTTGATCTTGAAAGTGCAAGCGCTTTTATAGTGGATATTCTTGAAAGAAGGGGTATCATCTTTGTAAAACAAAAGCTTATGCATGGTGTGTTGGTGCATGTTGCTTAAAGGTTTAGGGTGATAAAGGCATTGCGGCGTTTGTTTCTATAAGCTAAGACACATATTATCTGTGAACACAAATTGTTGTTAGAGAATCATATGTCATTAAAACAAGAAAAAACCAAAGCGCGTTTACCTCGTGGTTTTGTTGATCGTACAAGTGCACAACTGTATGCAACGGAGACCATGATAGCTCAGATTCGGGAAGTTTATGAACTTTACGGTTTTGAAGCGCTTGAAACACCGATTTTTGAATATACGGATGTGTTGGGCAAGTTTCTGCCTGATGAAGATCGCCCAAATGCGGGGGTTTTTTCGCTGCAAGATGATGATGAACAATGGATGTCTTTGCGTTATGATCTTACCGCACCTCTTGCGCGTTATTTTGCGGAGAATTTTGAAACTTTGCCAAAGCCTTATAGGAGCTATCGTCTAGGTTTTGTCTTTCGCAATGAAAAGCCTGGACCAGGGCGGTTTCGGCAATTTATGCAATTTGATGCTGATATTATTGGAGCACCAACTGTTGCTGCAGATGCAGAAATTTGCATGATGGCAGCCGATAGTTTGGAAAAATTGGGAATTGCCCACCATGATTATGCCATTCGTCTTAATAATCGGAAAATTCTGGAGAGTGTTTTAGAATTGATTGGTTTGGAGGGAAGTGAACACACTGAAAGGCGCCTCACTGTTCTTCGAGCAATGGATAAACTTGACAAATTTGGTTTTGAGGGTGTGCGTTTGCTCTTGGGTAAGGGGCGTTTGGATGAAAGTGGTGATTTTACAAAAGGGGCAGAGCTTAAGGACAAGGATATTGATTGTATTCTTGCTTTGCTTACGCTACAGGCTGAAACAACAGAGGAAACATTTGAAACTCTTAGAAAAATTGTTGACCAGAGTGCTCAAGGGCTTGAAGGGGTTGGTGAGCTTGAGGAAATGCAAGCAATTTTTGCCGCGAATGGGTACCAGAATCGTATCAAAATTGATCCTTCTGTGGTGCGTGGATTAGAGTATTACACGGGACCTGTTTTTGAGGCTGCGTTGCTCTTTGATGTTCTCAATGATGATGGACAAAAAGTTGTCTTTGGTTCTGTTGGTGGGGGTGGACGCTATGATGGATTGGTGGCGCGTTTTCGTGGGGAAAATATTCCGGCAACAGGTTTTTCAATTGGTATCTCACGCTTGATAGCTGCTTTGCAAAATCTTGGAAAATTGCCTGTAAAAGAAAAGACTGGGCCTGTGGTGGTGCTGATGATGGATCAAGAGCGGGAAGCTGTAGCACGGTATCAAAGCATGGTGATGCAGTTGCGCAGTGCTGGAATTTCTGCTGAACTGTATTTGGGGGCATCGGGGATGAAAGCACAAATGAAATATGCTGATCGGCGCCAAGCGCCTTGTGTGGTGATCCAAGGTTCACAAGAGCGTGAGAGTGGAAAAATACAGATTAAAGATTTGGTTGAAGGGGCACGTTTGTCGCATGAAATTAAGGATAATCAAACGTGGCGTGAAAGTAGACCAGCGCAAGTTATGGTGGATGAAGCGCAATTGGTCAAAACAGTAAAAGATATCTTGGCAGCCCATAAATGTTCATGTTAAAAATTTTGTTAAAATGTGTGGCTGCTAAAAGCTTAGAAATTCCTTACAAAATCTTCAGGAAATTTTCAGGATCGGTATTTTGCCTCATGGAAATGTGTCTTATCTATGTGTTTAAAAGCGCGTTATTTTTTAAACCTATATGGCATAAAAGCAGATGGCATAAAAGCAGATATTTTTAAAAGAAAAAATGCATTGGTTTATCGGCTGAAGGTGTGGTGTGGATATCTTTGTGACACAGAATAGAAGAAAAATCTGCGCCATTTCCCTCATCATATTGCGAAAAATCAATGTCAGAATTTATAGAGATATTAGCAGTTTTACATTTTTGAATTTTCATCTTCTGGTATAAAATTTTTTGCTTTTCTTAATGCAGGTACAGAATTTCGTTTGCGCAAAAGAAGAAGATTTGGAGCAATTTTTCTTTTTAAGTTGAAAAAAGAATAAAATAACTTAAATCAGACAATTTTTTACAGGAACATATTGGTATCAATTGTAGACCCATATAATGGTAAGCAACTGATAATATTCATTTTTTTCGAAAAGTCAACGCATAAATGGAGAAATATAATGGTCCAATATGATTTTACTCTGCTCTATGAAAGAAATCCTTTTATTCTTGAAAAACCTGAGGATATTGGAAAATCATTTAAGCTTCCTATGGCAAATTTTGGATTTTCAGATCTTCCACAAATTTCTTTTTCAGGAGCACCCGATAGTCGGCATATGATTTTGGGGCTTTCATTTATTGGGTTGAAAAGTTTTTTTGTTATGTTGTGGCAAGTGGGAAAAATGTTAGACGAGGATGATGTAGACTTATGGTTTGATCAGGTAATATTAGATCGTGATATCCTCAATGAATTTTTGGCTTGTGATTTTTCAAATGAAGAATCGCAATATCTTAATTTTGCAACTTTTAAAGAAGGTATCAAGGAATTAGAATGTCATAAAATTCTAGCGAAGGGAACAAAAAGACATTGTTATTTTATAAATCCAGATATTTTTGGGCTTCCTGAAAGTGATGAAAATTTTGAACTTAATGAAGATGAAAACATGAATACAGTATTTATGGCAGAAAACTAAAATGAGTGGCTGCTTTAGTGGTCATTTTTAGAGCACAAGATCTTTAAAAAATAGAAAAAAACAGGTTATTAAACCACAGAAGAATTGATCTGTTGATGGGCTTGTATTGTTATAGGCGCTTGAGGGGCCACATAGTGTTTGTGGTATATGATAATGAAGCAGTTTTTGTCGTGAGATTGTTTTTGTTTTCAATAAGGATGAGTGTTGCCTTTGCTGGGGATTGGTGGGGGAAAATATTGGGAGGAATGCTCTGATGAACTGCTCTGCACTGTTTATACTTTTGTGGCGTAAATAGGTGTCAATATATGTGCAGATTTTACAATTTATAATTCATAGAATAAAAAAGCATAAATTCCTTTTTATAAAGGAATTTATGCTAGAAAGTTTGCATTTGACAAATGTATAACTAGGCTTAAAATTAATTTTTCAAGGCTTTTAAAACATTTTGTGGCGAAGAAACTTCATAGGGATCTGTTGTGCAATTATCAGAAAGACCTTCTTCTTCAAACCATTGTTCAATAACGCCGTCATTAATAACAGCGGCATAACGCCATGAGCGCATTCCAAGACCGATATTGTCTTTAGAAACCAGCATGCCCATTTTGCGTGTGAATTCGCCTGAGCCATCGGGGATTAATTTCACATTTTTGATGTCTTGAGTTTTTCCCCAAGCGTTCATGACAAAAGCATCATTGACGGAAAGGCAATAAATTTCATCAATGCCAACTTTTTTAAATTCATCATAGAGTTTTTCAAAGTCAGGTAGCTGAAAGATTGAGCAAGTGGGTGTAAAAGCTCCAGGAAGAGAAAAAAGAATAACCCGTTTTCCTTTAAAGTACGTATCACTGTTAACTTCTTGCCACCGATAAGGATTGTTGCCACTTACTGATTCATCATGCACACGTGTGTGGAATATTACATTGGGAACAGTTTTTTTCATCATAATGATGCTCCTATATTTTTTACGAAAATTGTGTTTTAAAACACCCTTCGGATTTAAAAACATATGGGAAAGAACGTTTTAAATAAAAGGGCTTCTTTTAAAATTTTTACTTCTAATGAGTGTGCAAATATTTCACTATTCCGTCAAGTAGAATTAATGGTCGACTTTGGATACTCTTGCTCTTAAAATTAAAAGAAAGAATATGAAGGTATTTACATGACCATAACTACAGTTTTGACTATGGCTTTTAATGATCAAAAACTTGGGACGTCTGGTTTGCGCAAAAAAGTATCGGTTTTTCAACAGCCTCATTATGTTGAAAATTTTATCCAATCCATTTTTAATAGCATTGGGCCTATGGAAGGGAAATTGTTAATTCTTGGTGGTGATGGGCGCACTTTCAACCTTACCCTTCTTCAGATTGTATTGAAAATGGCTGCGGCTCACGGTGTTGCTTGTGTAAAAGTTGGAAGAGGGGGTATTCTTTCCACGCCTGCTGTCTCACATCTTATTCGCAAATATCATGCTTATGGTGGGATTATTCTCTCAGCAAGTCATAATCCTGGTGGTTTAGAAGGAGATTGTGGCATAAAATACAATATTTCTCATGGTGGTCCTGCCCCTGATTCTTTGTGTGAAGCTATTTTTGCAGCGTCACAACATCTTGCTTTTTATAAAATTTTTGAAGCTCCAGATGTTGATTTAGACAGAGAAGGAACGAGCTTTATCGGGTCTATGCGAGTGGAAATACTTGATCCGGTAGCTGATTATGTTGCTTTGATGCAGGAGATTTTTGACTTTGATTGTATTGCTCGAGCAGTAGAAAGAGGCTTAACCCTACGCTTTGATGCAATGCATGCTGTCACGGGGCCTTATGCGCGCGAAATTTTTGAGAAATGTTTAGGGTTTTCGGAAGGAACGGTGGTTAATGGTGTTCCTTTGCCAGATTTCGGAGGAGGGCATCCAGATCCCAATTTGGTTTATGCTAAGGCTCTTTATGATTTGTTAATGTCTGATCAAGCCCCTGACCTTGGCGCGGCATCTGATGGTGATGGAGATCGTAATCTCATTATTGGTCGTGGGCAATTTGTCACGCCTTCTGATTCTTTGGCACTTATGGTTGAGCATGCACATCTGATTAAAGGTTATCGTCAAGGCATTGTGGGGATTGCCCGATCTATGCCAACAGCGCGTGCTGTTGATCTGGTTGCTGAAAAAAAAGGGTTGAATTGTTTTGAGACGCCAACGGGATGGAAGTTTTTTGCGTCGCTTTTGGATGCAGGAAAAGTCACCTTTTGTGGTGAAGAAAGCTTTGGAACTGGCTCTCATCATATCCGCGAAAAAGATGGTTTATGGGCTGTGTTATTTTGGCTCAATCTTTTAGCGGTGACAGGGAAATCTGTCGCACAAATTGTTCAACAACATTGGTGCACTTATGGGCGCTTTTACACTTCGCGCCATGATTATGAAGGTGTGGAGAGTGATAAAGCAGAAGCGATTATAGAACGATTACGTACAGATTTGCCACAAGTGGGAACAGAAATTGCTGGATTAGAGGTCGAAAAAGCAGACGATTTTACTTATCATGATCCCATTGATCAGAGTGTTAGCATAAAGCAAGGTATCCGTATTTTTTTCAAGAACGGTGCACGATTAGTGATACGCTTATCGGGAACAGGGACGGTGGGAGCTACTTTACGGCTTTATTTTGAGCAGTATGAAAGAAATCCACACAAACACAATCAAGATTTGCAAAAAGTTCTCCGACCTTTGCAACAAGCAGCACTGAAACTGTTGAATATACCACAAGAATTAGGTCGCACACACCCCGATATTATCACATGAGAGCGCTGAGTCATGTTGTTTTTTAGGATCCTTGTTGGGATTGTATTTGTTTGCTAAGATGGAGGAGTCTGTTCTCATTTTTGAGAGGGTTTTCTTTACTCAAATTTGCGTATGGATGTGATGTCCAAAATCATATGTTGTCGGGCAACAAATGAAGGTTTTAATATTTCTCCTATTTTTTTTGAGAGAAAATTTTGGCAAGGTCTGTATTCTGCTACTTATTGTGGGTGGAGCATATTGGGGGCTTGAGTAGGTTATTATCATCTCTTGAAGTTTGTGCTTTATGCATGGGATGTGCAAAAAATTCTTATCTTTGCAAAAGGGTAATGTATCCAAGGGGGAAGGTATCTTTGTAAGAGGTGCGCATAAAAAGGCAATCGGACCGCGAACGGTCCGATATCTTTTGTTTTAAGACGATTTACATCCTATTGTTTATTGTGGGGCGATCATCTTTTTGGGATCAACCAGACGATCATAATCCTCTCCAGAAACACCTGCTTTTAGTGCTTCAGTGCGCAAAGTTGTATCATTTTTATGCGCTGCTTTGGCAATTTCAGCAGCTTTTTCATAGCCAATTTCTGGGGCAAGGGCTGTCACGAGCATTAAAGAGCGTTCCATGAGAGAGTGAATATGAACGCGATTGGCGCGTAATCCTTGTATACAATGCAAGTCAAAAGAGCGCATGCAATCACCAAGAAGTGTGATCGATTGTAATACATTATAGCCAATAACAGGTTTATAAACGTTTAGTTCAAAATGTCCTTGGCTTGCGGCAAATGTGACGCTGGTATGATTGCCAAAGACTTGGCAGGCAACCATTGTCATTGCTTCGCACTGTGTGGGGTTAACCTTGCCTGGCATGATAGAAGATCCTGGTTCGTTTTCGGGTAAGCTTAATTCACCCAAGCCTGAGCGGGGACCTGATCCTAAAAATCGGATATCGTTGGCAATTTTAAACAAATCAGCAGCTAGAGCATTCAGGCTTCCATGGAAATGTGCAAGGGCCCCATGGTGGGCAAGGGCTTCAAATTTATTGTTGGCGGTTTTAAAGGTTATCCCTGTAAGGGTGCTTATTGTTTGCGCAAAAGCAACATCAAAACCTTTTGGTGCATTGAGCCCTGTTCCAACAGCTGTACCTCCTTGAGCAAGTGTCTGAACGTCGGCAAGAGCTGTTTCAATGCGCTGGAGATTGGCTTCTAGTGCGGCGCGATAGCCTGAAAATTCTTGTGCTAAAGTTAAGGGCGTTGCATCTTGGGTATGGGTGCGTCCGATTTTGATAATGTCGGCAAATTCTTCTTCTTTTTTTCTTAAAGTGGTAATAAGAGCTTCAAGAATAGGAAATAAGTGTTGACGCGTTTGTAGTGTGGTCGCAATATGAAGCGCGGTAGGAAAAGAATCGTTTGATGATTGGCTCATATTCACGTGATCATTTGGGTGAACGGGTGTTTTGTTGCCAAGTTTTCCTCCCAAGAGGAGGCTGGCATGGTTAGCGATGACTTCATTGACGTTCATATTGCTTTGCGTGCCGGAGCCCGTTTGCCAGACAGAAAGGGGAAAATGCGTATCGAATGTCCCTGCAAGTACCTCATCAGCAGCAGTAATGATTGCTTTCCCGATGTTTTGCGGAAGCTTCCCTTTTTCCATATTCACAAGAGCTGCCGCCTTTTTGATAAGGCTTAAGGCATAGATGATGGTGAGAGGTTGTTTTTCACTGCCAATATTAAAATTATGCAGAGAACGTTCAGTTTGTGCACCCCAATAACGGTCTTGACGTACCGAAATTGTTCCAAAGCTATCCGTTTCCTGACGTGTTTCAACCATGATAAGATCCTTTATGTTCACAGGTATAATAAAAAGCTAGATAACGCAAAAGTGAAAAAAGAGGCAAGACTCTTAAGACCTCTTAAAATAAATTATTTTAACAGTTGATCCTTGACATTGAAGAGTGGCGATTTTATATTCGGGTTGATACTAGCACTCATAGTTTAAGAGTGCTAACAAACCCTTTAAGATTAATTCAGTTATACTAAGTTTTAAGGATTTAAAACATGGCTAACATACAATTCCGCCCACTTCACGATCGTGTCGTTGTCCGTCGGGTTGAATCTGAAAATAAGACTGCTGGTGGGATTATCATCCCTGATACAGCAAAGGAAAAACCTCAAGAAGGTGAAATTATTGCTGTTGGCAATGGCGCTCTCGATGATAACGGAAAGCGTGTGCCCTTAGAAGTTAAAACAGGAGATCGTATCTTGTTTGGAAAATGGTCTGGAACCGAAGTTAAAATTAATGGTGAAGACCTTCTTATTATGAAAGAATCTGACATTATGGGAATTTTGGGCTAATTTAGTCTCTCAATACTTCCATTTTGTATTATTTGGTATTTTGTACTTCATTAAGACAACTCCAAGGAGAAATTAAATGGCTGCTAAAGAAGTCAAATTTGGCCGTGAAGCGCGTGAGCGTTTATTGCGCGGTGTTGATATCCTTGCTAACGCTGTAAAGGTGACGCTGGGCCCTAAAGGTCGCAATGTGGTGATCGATAAATCATTTGGTGCGCCTCGCATCACAAAAGATGGTGTATCTGTTGCAAAGGAAATCGAACTGGAAGATAAGTTCGAAAATATGGGTGCGCAAATGTTGCGCGAAGTTGCTTCCAAAACCAATGATATTGCTGGTGATGGTACAACAACTGCTACTGTTTTGGGACAGGCTATTGTGCAAGAAGGCGTAAAAGCCGTTGCTGCGGGCATGAACCCAATGGATCTTAAACGTGGGATTGATGCTGCTGTTGAAGAAGTGGTAGCAAATCTCTTCAAAAAAGCGAAAAAAATCCAAACTTCAGCAGAAATCGCTCAAGTGGGAACAATTTCTGCTAATGGAGCTGCAGAAATCGGTAAAATGATCGCGGATGCCATGGAAAAAGTTGGCAATGAAGGCGTTATTACCGTGGAAGAAGCTAAAACTGCTGAAACGGAATTGGAAGTCGTGGAAGGAATGCAGTTTGATCGTGGATATCTTTCCCCTTACTTTGTCACCAATGCTGAGAAAATGGTGGCAGATCTTGATGATCCTTACATTCTTATTCACGAAAAGAAATTGTCTAATCTACAATCTCTTCTTCCTGTGCTTGAAGCTGTTGTTCAATCTGGTAAACCACTTCTCATTATTGCTGAGGATGTGGAAGGTGAAGCTTTGGCAACGCTTGTTGTCAACAAGCTGCGTGGTGGTTTGAAAATCGCTGCTGTGAAAGCTCCAGGCTTTGGTGACCGTCGTAAAGCAATGCTTGAAGATATTGCAATTTTGACATCGGGTCAGGTTATTTCTGAAGATGTGGGCATTAAGCTTGAAAATGTCACTTTGGATATGCTTGGACGTGCTAAGAAAGTCAATATTTCTAAAGAAAATACGACGATTATTGATGGTGCTGGACAAAAAGCTGAGATTAGCGCTCGCGTTAATCAGATTAAAGCACAGATCGAAGAAACAACTTCTGACTATGATCGTGAGAAATTGCAAGAAAGACTTGCTAAACTCGCTGGTGGTGTTGCTGTTATCCGCGTTGGTGGTGCAACAGAAGTTGAAGTAAAAGAAAAGAAAGACCGTGTTGATGATGCTTTGAACGCAACACGTGCTGCTGTGGAAGAAGGTATTGTTGCTGGTGGTGGTACTGCATTGTTGCGTGCTGCAAATGCACTGACTGTTAAAGGGAGCAACCCTGACCAAGAAGCTGGTATTAATATTGTTCGCCGTGCTCTACAAGCACCAGCGCGCCAAATTGCAAGCAATGCTGGTGAAGAAGCAGCGATTATTGTTGGCAAAGTGCTTGAAAACAATGCAGATACTTATGGTTACAATACTGCAACCGGTGAGTTTGGTGATTTGATTGCTTTGGGAATTGTTGATCCTGTGAAGGTTGTGCGTTCCGCTCTCCAGAATGCTGCATCAATTGCTAGCCTTCTTATTACAACAGAAGCAATGGTTGCTGAAGTTCCAAAGAAAGATGCTCCAATGCCACCAATGCCTGGCGGTGGAATGGGCGGAATGGGCGGAATGGATTTCTAAGCCCCTTATAAAGGTAAAAAGAAACGGGTCCATTGGGCCCGTTTTTTTTGTTTTTTGACAGCTGCTGGAAAAGAATCCTTGAATCAGGAAAGTTCCGGCAGGGTATAGATTATTAATGCATAAAATAAAGCAATTCTACTCAGATTCGTTGATGCTCGCGTTTTTATTGGAAAACAAGGTTGCTCCGTCTTATTGTTGGTGTCAGAAGATTTTGCTCTTTCACCATGCTTTTTTACGCAATGAAGTGTTTTTATCCTGCTGTGCCGTAAAATACTGTCGTTTATGGTGGTGATATAAGGTAAATTTTACCCATGTGATATTTTTTGTTCAAGAGTGTGGTGAATATTCAGGGCAGGGCTTGCCCGTAGAATCTTATAAAATGAAATGCATGAGTGAGAAGGCAAGGAGAACCGGCCTTAAGAGAAGCCCGATGAGTTACAGATCGGTTGTGGCAGGAATCACCGTCCTTTAGGGTGGAGGGAAGTTAAAACAGATACCCAAGTATTTATAACAGGCGTATTTAAGTGCACATGGTTGAAAATAAAAACTGTTCACTATGCGTAAAAGGCTGGGCTTTAAAAAAATATCCACGAATGCTACTGAACAGAAAGTGTAGATCTCTCCATAATGTTAAAAACTTTCATTCTGATCAGCGATGAGTTGTAAAATTGCTCTTTGTTTTACAGAGGTTAAAACTCTAAATCTTTTTAAAAGCAAATATTCCTCTCTGCTCGATATGAGCGCATCATGATGGTATGGGATTTCTTGTTTTGTTAAGACATCAGTGTAAAAAAAGGTAAGTGGAACGCTCAGGATATCGGCAATATCTTTCAGGTGTCCCGCAGCAACACGATTTAAGCCTGTTTCATATTTTTGAACTTGTTGGTAGCTTACATTTAAAGCATGCGCTAATTCTTTTTGAGACATTTTCAACATTTTTCGCCTCAAACGAATTCTCTTGCCTACAAAAATGTCGTTGAGAGTTTTGGTTTGCACTTTAGAGCCCCCCGCCGAGTGCGAGCGCCCTCGCATGAGTATTCCGGGAGTCTAAAACTGAACCTAAATCAGCATTTTGCTTTTAGTGCTGAGAGCACTTGGACATAGCAAAATCTCCCGGAATCCCGGGATACCCGCAAAGCGGGGTAAATTCATGTTTAGGTTTCGGGTTTTAGAGCCCTATTGGTCGTTGCGTATGCGACCAAAATCATCTTTTAAACTATAAAGGAATTTCAGGGGATTTACAATAAAAATGAAAACAGCGTTTTTTAATGAACAGAAAGTGTAGATCTCTCCATAATG
>NZ_CM001557.1:81068-148387 GCF_000273375.1 Bartonella birtlesii IBS 325 | reverse complement strand
TCTTTTTAAAAGCAGATATTCCTCTCTGCTCGATATGAGCGCATCATGTTGGTATGGGGTTTCTTGTTTTGTTAAGACATCTGCGTAGAAAAAGGTAAGTGGAACGCTCAGGATATCGGCAATATCTTTCAGGCGTCCCGCAGCAACACGATTTAAGCCTGTTTCATATTTTTGAACTTGTTGGTAGCTTACATTTAAAGCATGCGCTAATTCTTTTTGAGACATTTTTAGCATTTTTCGCCTCAAACGAATTCTCTTGCCTACAAAAATATCGTTGAGAGTTTTGGTTTGCACTTTGGAGCCCCCCGCCGAGTGCGAGCGCCCTCGCATTGGTATTCCGGGAGTCAAAAGTACTGAGCTCTAGTCAGTTTTTTGCTTTTAGTGCTTAAAGCACCTGGACATAGCAAAATCTCCCGGAATCCCGGGACACCCACAGAGTGGGTTCATTTTTACGCTAGAGCTTAGGGCTTTTGAACCCTTTTGGTCGTTGCGTATGCGACCAAAATCACCTTTTAAACTATAAAGGAATTTCAGGGGATTTACAATAAAAATGAAAACAGTCTTTCTTAACGGATCATTTTTTATGGGAGGTGTTGTGTTCCTCATCAAATAAACAATGACGAGAAAATTGTAATTTTCTTGCCTATAAAAATGTCGTTGAGAGTTTTGGTTTGCACTTTAGAGCCCCCCGCCGGTTGCGAGCGCCCTCGCATTGGTATTCCGGGAGCTTGAAAATACTGAATCCGAGTCAGCCTTTTTGCTTTTAGTGCTGAGAGCACCTGGACATAGCAAAAACTCCCGGAATCCCGGGATACCCACAGAGTGGGTTCATTTTTACGCTCGGATTTTAGGGTTTTCAAGGCCCCTTTTGGTCGTTGCGTATACAACCAAAACATCTTTTAAACTATAAAGGAATTTCAGGGGATTTACAATAAAAATGAAAACAGCGTTTTTTACTGAACAGAGAGTGTAGATCTCTCCATAATGTTAAAAACTTTCATTTTGATCAGCGATGAGTTGTAAAATTGCTCTTTGTTTTACAGAGGTTAAAATTCTAAATCTTTTTAAAAGCAGATATTCCTCTCTGCTCGATATGAGCGCATCATGTTGGTATGAGGTTTCTTGTTTTGTTAAGACATCAGCGTAGAAAAAGGTAAGTGGAACGCTTAGGATATCGGCAATATCTTTCAGGCGTCCCGCAGCAACACGATTTAAGCCTGTTTCATATTTTTGAACTTGTTGGTAGCTTACATTTAAAGCATGCGCTAATTCTTTTTGAGACATTTTCAACATTTTTCGCCTAAAACGAATTCTCTTGCCTACAAAAATGTCGTTGAGAGTTTTGGTTTGCACTTTGGAGCCCCCCGCCGGTTGCGAGCGCCCTCGCATGAGTATTCCGGGAGTCTGAAAACACTGAGCTCTAGTCAGCATTTTGCTTTTAGTGCTGAGAGCACCTGGACATAGCAAAATCTCCCGGAATTCCGGGATACCCACAGAGTGGGTTTATTTTTACGCTAGAGCTTAGGGTTTTCAGTTCCCTATTGGTCGTTGCGTATGCGACCAAAATCACCTTTTAAGTAATAAAGGAATTTCAGGGGATTTACAATAAAAATGAAAACAATGTCTCTTAACGTACAATGTTTCTCATGAGAGGTACCGCGTTTCTTATCAAATAAACAATGACGAGAAAATTGTAATTTTCTTGCTTGCAAAATGTAGTTGAGAGGATTTTTTACTTGCACTTTAGAGTCCCCCGCCGGTTGCGAGCGCCCTCGCATTGGTATTCCGGGAGTCTAAAACTGAACTCAAATCAGCATTTTGCTTTTAGTGCTGAGAGCACCTGGACATGGCAAAATCTCCCGGAATTTTTAGGATACCTATAGTATGGGCTCATTTATAATGGGTTAATCTTCGTGTTCAGATTTTAGGGTTCTCGTAAGGAGTTTTTTCTATACCTCAACCTCACTTGTGATCTGCAAGGGTAGTGCGTGTGCGTGTAGCGGTTAGTATTTTCATAAACGTAAAGATGATGGTGCCCAATGGGATTTTTATTATACGGTATCACAGGGGCAGGGATGAGATGAGAAAAAGTCAGATGTTTTTTGTGAGACAATAGACAATGTGTACATATTGCTCTATGACCGCTTAAAGGAATGATTTTTTGAACAAAAGAGGCAAATATATGAGCCAATATCCTAAATGTCCTCACTGTGGTGGCCTTTATACTTATGAAGAAGGTGAAAATTTTGTGTGTCCTGAATGCGCATATGAATGGCCACAAAAGAGTGAAGATGCTTTTCCTTCCGACATTATTTATGATGCCAATGGTCAGGTTTTGACCAACGGGGATAGCGTTATGGTGGTGAAAGACCTTAAAGTAAAAGGTGCTGCATCCGTTCTCAAAAGTGGGACTAAGGTGAAAAATATTCGCCTTGTGGATGGAGATCATAATATTGACTGTAAGATCCCTGGGATTGGTCAGATCGGTCTAAAGTCAGAATTTGTTAAGAAAATTTAGTTGGCGTATAGTTTGTAGCGCGCTTTCTTGTTTGGCGAAATGCATTTGCATGTGCTTGAGATTACTTCTGAAGAAGGTTTTTTCATTTTTTTCATTTTTTATTGGGGCATGGCTTCAACACCTAAAACTTCTGGAATAAAATGCCGTAAAAGATTTTCAATACCATGTTTTAGCGTTGCAGTTGAAGAGGGGCATCCAGC
Source organism: Bartonella birtlesii IBS 325 (assembly GCF_000273375.1). Lineage (NCBI taxonomy): Bacteria > Pseudomonadati > Pseudomonadota > Alphaproteobacteria > Hyphomicrobiales > Bartonellaceae > Bartonella > Bartonella birtlesii. The sequence continues at coordinate 145,669 of NZ_CM001557.1, read as the reverse complement.
GCAAGATCCCCGCATATTGAGATAAACAATACCATTTTCAAATCCGCGAAAAGTGATATCCCCACCATCATTGGCAACGGCTGGGCGAATACGCGTTTCGAGGAGTTCTTTAATTGTTAAGACGATATCAGCATCTTTTTCGTCATAAAACTCTTCGTTAAGGGCGTGGGTTTGCGCTTGTGTCGTCGCGTTGGTGGTAATAACTGGGTCATTGGACAAAAAATGTTCCATAATCGTGCCTAAAATGACCGGTTTAAGATGTTGCCATTCTCCCTCTTTTTTGCTTACGGTGATAAAATCATAGCCCAAAAAGACACCGTTAACATTTGGAATATTAAACAGTTTAGCAGCTAAAGGCGAATTTTTAACAGCTTCTTCGCGATCGCGAAATTCTAACACGCCCTCGGAAAGGACCACACGTCCTGGCAGAAATTTCAGTGTTGCAGGATTTGGTGTGGTTTCAGTTTGAATAAACATACATTTTTCTTCTATGGTTAGGGATGAAAATGATCATTGAATATAGAATATGTATCTAGGCAATAGATTCAATATCTTCATCCGCAAGATTGCTCGGAATGACGGTGACGGGGATTGAAAAAGCTGTTCCCCGATTACCGATGAGTTGGATAAGCGGTCCTGGCCCTTCTGCATGCTCACTGGCTGCTAAAACAATAAGTGCTATTTCCTTATCTTCGTCGATCAGTTTGGCAATTTCATCAATTGTCTTACCTTCACGCATAACAATTTCTGTTTCAAGGTCATGTGTGGTGCGTACATCATTAGCAATTTCTCCCAACACTTTATGAGCACTTTGCGTTGATTCCGTACGCATAATATTATTTACACCCAGAAAATGTTGAAATTCTATGCTGTCAACAACACAGAGCAATATTAATGTTCTGTTGGTATTTTTAGCATGTTGTGCGGCAAAAGCAACAGCACGCCGGCACTCTGGTGTTTCATCGATAATCACTAAAATTTTTCGCTTATACTCTGCTTTTGCATTTTTTCGCTTAGAAGCCATGTGCTTCCTCCTCCTTTTTTAGTGAAAATATTTCAAATCAACCTTGTTCAAATATTTCAATAAAAGTTCTTTTTATAACGTTACGATAAAATTTCTCAGATAGCGCGATTTTAGAGAAAAATTGAATGAGAAAATCTTTGAAAGAAAGTATTATAAAATCATACTATGGAGCGAAACTTAATATTTTTTAAAATTATATGGCTGATACAATCGTATAATACCATCATCTTTTCAGAAAATTTATCATATTCTCATTTTTCTTTAATTTCAAAACTAACCAAATTTTTATCCCTTTATTTCATTTTCCTTTGTATTAACTTCTTCATTTAAAGCTTTAAACTCTGCTTCCTTTTCTAATTCTCTACGTTGTTTAACGTTTAAAAGTTCAATAGTTGATTGTATTTGATTTTCATCTCCTGCTTTAAACACAATCATTACTTCAGATATATTAAACGTCATTAGTTGCTCTACATAAAAAAAGTTTTCTAAAAATAGAGTGCTTATATTAAGGTTGCTGCTAATTTTTCTTTTAGGATCATGTATTGAAATTGCTTTAGAGCTTAATGCTAACCCTATTACATCTTCATTTCCTTCACCAAAGTTATCAAATTTTAGTGGTTCAACATCTAATGCGGCAGAATATGAATCATTAGATATTTGTGCGGTGGCTTCAAATATAAGAACAAGATCCCTTTTTGGACAAGCTGTCACTAAATAACCAGCATTATACAAACGACTTTTAAATTGTAATAACTGAACAACGTTTTTAATTATAGCTATGGCGCGTTGATAATTATCCTCACTTAATTCGATTTCTCTTATATCAGGTATATAAATAACTTGTGTAGCTTGTAATGGTACATTTTCATTGTTAATCGCTGAATTAATTAACTTTTTTGTAAGATTATAGCTGTCGCCGTTATCATAATCAACAAATTGAAACATTATATCATTTAAAAGCTGGTGCAATCCATATTCATTTTCAAATGCAGATTCAATTGCGTCAAAGCTTTTATCAACTTTATACTTGTCTTCACGATTTATATATAACGATTCTAAACCATTTCCCTTGTTCAGTTTAATATTTTCACCACTATTTTGTTTTATAAATATCCTGAGCGGATTATTAACATTTTCCTCAAAAAACCGTGCTAATCTTGCTTTATTTATTAACTTTGAAAAAACTTTCAATTTAAATTCAGTGGATTGTTCACTAAAAAATAAATCTTTATTTGTTTTATAAAAATTACGTGCTGCTTTTGGAACTTGTCGCATATAAGGCACACCATCATTAGAAATGATAAGTGTTAATGAGTTGTTCATTTGTATATAATGACATTGTGTATATCCTATATAGAAGTGTTCTAGTGTTCTTTTTGTACTCTTTACGATTAGTTTTGTTGTTTCAAGTATGGTGCAAAAATCCAACGATTTTACGGATTTTTTTCATATTTTTTTCTGCTAGAGCACTGGCACGTTGTGCACCATCGTGCAAAACAGAGTCAATATAAGCACTTTCTTGATGCAGTCGACGCAGTTCTTCTGTTATGGGTGCAAGCTTATGGACGGCAAGGTCAGCTAAGGCTGTTTTGAAAAGCGAAAATTGTTTTCCAGAAAACTCTAAAAGAGCCTTTTCTTTACTTATTTGGGCAAAAGCCGCATAAATACCAAGCAGATTGTCAATCTCTGGTCGTCCTTCTAAAGCTTCCAATGTGTCGGGGAGAGGGGCGGAATCGGTTTTTGCTTTGCGTATTTTTTTGCAATAAGATCAGCATCATCGGTCAAATTAATGCGTGAAAAATCTGAAGGATCTGATTTTGACATTTTTTTTGTACCATCGCGCAAGGACATTATACGCATGGCTGTTTTTCCTATCAGTGCTTCTGGCATTGGGAAAAAGCCTTGTCTTTTTTCCTCATTCATTTGCATTGAAATATCAAAATTTAAATCTGCAATGCGGTCAGCATAATCGTTATTGAATTTTTGCGCAATATCGCGCGTGAGTTCAACATGCTGTTTTTGATCTTCACCCACTGGAACATGTGTGGCACGATAGAGTAAAATATCGGCTGCCATCAGACTTGGATAAGCGAAAAGTCCTAGGGATGCTTTTTCACGATCTTTTCCTGCTTTATCTTTAAATTGTGTCATGCGTTGGAGCCAGCCAATACGGGCGATACAATTTAAAATCCATGCAAGTTCGGCATGTTGAAAAACCTGAGACTGGTTGAAAATAATGTGTTTTTGAGGATCAATACCAGCAGCTAAAAAAGTGGCTGTGGCTGCTCTGGTTGATGCACTTAAAGTTTGTGGATCTGGGTTCACTGTAAGTGCATGCATATCGACAACGCAATATAGACAATTATAAGATGTTTGCAGCTCAACCCAATGCTTTATGGCTCCAAGATAATTGCCAAGATGTAAGTTACCACTCGGTTGTACGCCGGAAAAGACAAGCGGTGTAAAGGTGCCCATAGAAAAGTTCTTTCTTAAGTCAGGTTGTTTATTTTGTGTTTTGTGTCAAAGCGTTTTTATGAAAGCAAGATAAAATATTAGAGGTGTTTTTTGAAATTTTTGAGGGTGCGGAAAAAGGAGCGCGTGTCAAGTAAAAAATAAGCACTGAGATATACCAAGAATATGACAAGCATTATCCCTGCTAAGGTGCTTGCACGCAAGAAAAACGGCGCGTGTGAGGATAAGGGAAAAGACAAAAAGCCAAGCACATTAAACAGATAATGAAGGGTTATCATGCTTAAAACAGTGACGAGTATCAAACATGTAATGCGTTTTAGCAGTTGTGCATCGTATTTCCAATAGCTGCGTTTGATGAGTGCACCACAAAGCAACAGTGTGTTGACCCATCCAGAGGTAATTTCGGCAATGACAATGCCTCGTGCTGACAAAGAAGGAAATAATGTTAAAGCAAGACCAATATTGATGAAAACGCAAATGCCAGTGAAAATCATCGGTGTTTTTGTATCTTCATGGGCAAAAAAATTAGGAATAAGCACTTTGATTAGGACAAAGGCTGGAAGTCCCAGCCCGTAAAGTTCAAGCAACTGTGCAACATGGTGTGTTGACTGACTGGTAAATTGTCCACGCTCAAAAAGAAAACTGACAATGGGGGTGGAGAGCAGTAAAAAAGCAATGGATGCGGGTAGGGTTAACAACAGAGTTAATTCAATAGAGCGATTTTGCAAATTGTGCTTTTCTTTGTGCTGTTTGCTGCGTAGAGCCCTTGTTAATTCTGGTAAAAGAACCGTTGCAATGGCAATTGCTATTACGCCTAGGGGTAATTGGTAGAGACGATCAGCATACATCAAAGAAGACACGGCACCCGATTGGCTAGAAGCAATGTTGGTATTGATGAGCAAATTGATTTGGGTAATGCCTCCTGTGATGGCAGCAGGGAACGCTAAAGTGAGAAGCTTGCGAACATTGGGGCTAAAATGGGGAAGACGGAGGAAAATTTTCATGCCACTTTGACGCAAAGCAACCGCGATCAAGGTGAGTTGAAGGATTCCTGCTGCTAAGACACCCCAAGAAAGATTTAAGCCGATATGCCAAGCGTCAAGCTGATAGATCCAAGCATAGGCAAGTACGCTAATAAGAATAATATTCAAAAAGAGGGGCGCTATGGCTGCAATAAAATAGCGTCGCAAGGCATTTAACATTCCTCCCATCATTGCTGCTAAAGACATGCATGTTAAATAGGGAAACATGATTGCGGTGAAATGAACCGTGGCGTTAAATTTTGTGGCATCCTCTGTAAAACCTGGAGCAATAACCGTTCGTACTAAAAAAGGCATACTTAATTCCATGGCTATGGTTAAAAGTAACAGCAGCGAAAAAAGAACGCCAAAGACTTCTTCTGCGAATTTGCATGCGGTTTCTTGACCATCTTCGGTAATTTTTTTTGAAAAAAGGGGGATAAAAGCTGCATTAAAGGCGCCTTCAGCAAAAAAACGGCGGAATGTATTGGGAAAACGAAATGCCGCATTGAACGCATCGGAAACAGGACCAGTCCCCAATGCTGCTGCCATCAGCATTTCACGTACAAAGCCAAAAATACGGCTCATCAGGGTTCCGGAAGCAACAGTGGCAAACTTTTTAATCAAGGTCATAAAGATACATCAGGTTTGTCATGAAGAAGAAGTGATTAATAAAGCCCTTTTTAGATCATAAAAATCTAATCAGTTTGTTAATATAAATACTCTTTTGTAAAGCTAAAGTGTTTTATGATGGTGTTTATCTTTCTGTCAATAAGCGGGTATCTATATTCTTTAAGGTTGTTTTATTTATAAAAAAACAAAGTTTCTTTTTACTTAATTTGAAAATATAGCTAATATAACTAGGCAAAGAGTGTAAAGGAATGGAGACACCAATGGGACTTCCTACTTTTGCAGTGTTTTGTTTCTTGGTCGTACGTTTCTGTATTATATTGCTTTATATGCCAGTGTGATTTTTAAATGCCTTTGATACATAAAAAAGCTAGTTTATAGAGCGTTTAGAATGGTAAAGCACTCGATCTATTGTAGAGTGATTTCAAATGCTGAAAATGATGTAAAACCTTTTCGTATGTACATATATGTGCTGGTTTCATTTATTTTCGCGCCCTTGCAACATAAAAGTTGGTAAGGGAGAAGCAAAAAGCAGTGATGTTATTTTTTTAAACAATATTCAATCTTATACATGCATAGTCGTTTTTTTATGCATTAGAGAGGTTATCGTTTCTTTTGGAATAAACATTTTTTGTTCTTGAGAGGAGGAGGCTATAAAGCAAGAGAAACACCAATTTTTAATGTTTTCACTCCCTCTGGTATGAGAAATTCTTTGTTTCCTATGATGCAAGTACCATTAATATTCGTCATAAAACCCGTATAAGTTTCACCTTCTTTAGTACTCATTTATAAGACGGCGTATGTTCTCAAGCCTTATATTTTTCATGCAGGCTTTTTTCATATAAATTTGACACAAAAAATCACGCTTTATCCTTCATGGAGCAGTATGTGTTGGTTTTTGTCGGGGAACCTTCTTGTGCAATGCTCTATGTTTGTTGGATTAAGGTATATTTTGTGCCGATATGCTATAACTCTACACAGTATTTCTTGGTGCAATCTTTAGTGGAATGATTGCACCAAGAGATACGATAAAAATCAAAGCTTATAAGATTTAACCGGCAAAAGATATTGTTGTTGACGCTGTAACTTTGCGTGGTCGAACACTCGGTGGGCTTTTTTCTGCTTGCATAGAGTTTTCAGCAGGTTCTTGATGCCTGTTTTTGGGTGAGTGTTCGAGCAATTGAGGAGATTGCGAGAGGTTTTGTTGTTTTTGCATATCTTCATCCAGCTTTATAGATTGTTCTTGATATGTTTTTACAATCTCTTCTCTGACTTTTTTTACAATTTTGGTATAATCATCAATGGCAGCACATAGGGACGGAACAGCTTCTTCAGCGTGTTTGCGGGCTTGATTTTTTATGCCAAACATTTTCTTTCCAGCAAGCGGAGCAAACATGGTTGGTTGGTTTACAACTTGCCATGAGAGTTCTTCTCCCAAAACAGGAACTTTTTGCACATCTTCAGTGTTATGTTGCAAAATAAATGGGTTACCATAAACAATATTACACCAATTGCAGATTTCTATTCGAGCACGTTGAACAGAGTGGTCGCTTTGAACTTTCTCACTAATTTCCTTATGCGAGAGAGGAGTTCTTGCCTTTTTAGCTGTAAATAATTTTTGCTGTTTTTCGGCAGTTTGCTCTTTTTGCATTTTTTGTTCTGTGTGAGAAGTAGGTAAAATGCTCTCTTGTGTCTGTTGGGTAGGTCTTTGGGGTGTTGTTAATGTGCGTGGTTTAGCACCAAGCTTCTCCCATTCAGTTTGCATGACAGTTTCAACAGCTTCCTGATGTTTGTCTGCTGATGAGCGTTTAGGATGTTGAGGAGGTTTTGAGAGGCTTTGCTGTCTTTGCATGCTTTTCTCTTGTTCTGGAGATTGTATATTGCGTTTTTGTTCTGTGTGAGAAGTAGGTAAAATGCTCTCTTGTGTCTGTTGGGTAGGTCTTTGGGGTGTTGTTAATGTGCGTGGTTTAGCACCAAGCTTCTCCCATTCAGTTTGCATGACAGTTTCAACAGCTTCCTGATGTTTGTCTGCTGATGGGCGTTTAGGATGTTGAGGAGGTTTTGAGAGGCTTTGCTGTCTTTGCATGCTTTTCTCTTGTTCTGGAGATTGTATATTGCGTTTTTGTTTTTCTTCTTGGCTTTGTAAGATGTGCTCTTTTGCATGTTTTACCGCCTCGGCATAACCTTCAATAGCTTCACCCAGACGTGTAAGAGCATTTTCAGCCTCTTTTCGGGCTTGATTTTTTATGCCAGAAAAATTGCGACCAGCAAGTTTCCCAAACGTGTGAGGGTGTGTTGTCACTTGCCATGAGAGCTCTTCTCCCATGGCAGGAGATTTGTGCACTTCTTCAAGTCTATACTGCAAAATACGTGGATCACCAAAAGCAATTGTGCACCAATAGACGATTTCTGCGTGACAATATTGGACTGCTGTATTGCTTTTGACTCTACGTACAATTTCTTTGTGTGAAAGAGTTGTCTCTTCTTGTTCAGCTTTGCGTGGCTTTTGTAGATCTTTAGCTATTTGCTTGAGATCGAGCGAATTCTTATGGTGTACCTGTCCTGCCAGATGTCCATGCAAAATGTTTTCTTTTGCCTGCTTTACAACCGCAGCATAATTTTCAAGAGCAAGACACAGGGATGATATGTTTTCTTCAGCCTCTTTGCGTGTTTGATCTTTTATGCCGAAAATTTTTTTCCCAGCAAAATTTGCAACGAGTTTAGGATTTGCTGCAACTTGCCATGAAAGACTTTCTCCGAGGATAGGATTTTTTTCAATTTCTTCAAGTTTTTTCTGAAAAATATCTTGGTCGCCATAAACAGTTTGAGATAAAGTTCTGATTTCGTCTTTACAGGTTTGGACCAACGGATTATTTCTAATTTTTAAGATTATTTCTTCTTTCGAGAAAGCTGTGCTTATTCTTGCTGAAGCAACCGTTGTGTATATAGTTTCCTCTTTTTGAGTGATCGTACCACGTCTTTCTCTTTTTTTTGTGGGAAGCGGTGTTTTTATGGTCATTTCTGCATATATGGGTTCGCTCTCCTGTGGTGCTGCATTGTTTTGCGTCCTGTTTTTTGCCTGCGTTGGTTGTTGTCTTTGTAGCGCAGGTTTATCGTAGAGAGATGCTTCTGGTTGTTTTTGCTTTACAGAATTGCCTCTCATACGTGGTGGTTTTTGCGGAGCAGGTATTGCGTATACTCCTTCTCCCTCTTGTGTTGTTGTAGGGTTTTGCGCCCTGTTTTTTGCCTGCGTTGGTTGTTGTCTTTGTAGCGTAGGTTTATCGTAGAGAGATGCTTCTGGTTGTTTTTGCTTCACAGAATTGCCTCTCATACGTGGAGGTTTTTGCGGAGCAGGTATTGCGTATACTCCTTCTCCCTCTTGTGTTGTTGCTTTGTTGAGTAATTCTCTATCTCTTGCACGTGGTGGTCTTTGTGGGGCAACTCTTACCTGAGCTGTTTGGTTCTCTTTTGTTGTTGTGTTACTTTGTTGCCTTTCTCTTGCACGTGGTGGTCTTTGTGGAGTAACGCTTATCTGAGCTGCTTGGCTTTCTTGGGTTGTTGTATTGCTTTGTGTTGTATTGCTTATGTGAGACGTTTTTGGTGGAGTAACTCTTGCATGGGTGATATTTTCTGGACGTTTGGGAAGAGGTGGTTTTTGAGTGTTTCTAGCGGGAGGTGTTGCTGTAGATTGTTCATGTTTTTTTTGAAATTCTTCTACCATGCGTGCTACAGAAGGGGAGAGTTGTCTTTTTTTCATGCAAGTTTCCTTTCAAGCTATCTCAAATATTTGCTTTGAAAATCTTTTTGTGCATTCCGCACCTTTAATTTTTTTAGAGAATGTCTCATTGAATGATTTCAAAAGGCTTTGTGTTGTTTGTATAGTCCATGATTGATATTTGTTTTCAATCATTTAAGGTGATTATTGGTTATAATGATTATTGAAAGATTTTTGATACAATCTTCCACTCTCTTAGTATGAACTCTTTTGCTTTTTTGTGATAACTGCACAAAGAAACAAAATGAAAAACTCAAACTTATGCATTTTTAGCTGGCAAAGGCCATTGCTTTTGATGTTGCAGCTTTGCGCAATCGCGTGTCTTGCGCTTTTTCAGGCGTCTGTGTAGAAGCTTCAGTGGTTTCGGGATGCTTGATTGCCGCTAAACCTTCAGACAGTTCAGAAGACCGTGATAAGTTTTGCGCTAATTCAGCAGATGATTCACTGTGTTCTTGTGATATGGATTGGACTTGTAAAAAGCTTTCTTTTACTCGTTGTATAGTGTTTGCATAATTGTCAACGGCATCAAGCAGATGTGAAAGACCTGATTCAGCATGTTTGCGTGCTTTGTTTTTTAAACCACACATATTGACACCGGCATAACGCCCAATAGATTGCGGATAGGCCGCAAGTTGCCATGTGAGCTCTTCTGCCATAGCTGGATTTATAAGCAACGCTTCAGTTTGTGATTGCAAAATATCAGATTTGCTAAAGACTATATCGCACCAATGGTCAATTTGTGCTTTGTGTCTTTTGACCATAGGATGTTGTCGCGTTTTGTCAGCAATTTCATCATTTGAGAGGGCTTCTTTCCTTAAATAAGGGTGATATGGTCTTTGTAAAATGGTGGCTACTGCATCACTACCCAGTGCTTTTTCATAAAAATTGAGCTCTGCTTGTGGAGTTATAGAGAAATTCTCTCTTGAATTCTTTATAGCCTCTACATAACAATTAACAAGGCCACAAAGAGTAGAAAGACCTTCTTCGGCATGTTTGCGTGCGCTACTTTTCATACCAAAAGCTTGCATGCCAGCAAATTTATGAATGCTTTCAGGATTTGTTGCAATTTGTGATGATAAGCCTTCTCCTATAGAGGGATCTCTTTGAATTTCTTCAGTTTTCTTCTGTAAAGCATGTGGATTGCCATAAACAATTCCGCACCAATGTTGAATTTCTTCTTTATATGAGGTTATTAATCGGCTGTGTTGTAATAATCTTGTAATTTCTTCCTCTGAGAGAGTTATGGTTGTTTGGGATATAGTTGTTGTTGCAGAGGGGCCTTCTTTTTCGAGAGAGGAAGGGGAATGTTTTGTTTTTTGTGAGGAAACTACGGTGTGTCTTTCAGAAGTATTCTTTACAGACAATCCTTGTTCGACCTCTCTCCTGTTAAAAGAGGCTGTTTTATCTCTTGGCGTGGATTTTGTGGAAAGGTTTTCTGGGGATACCACTTTTGTGGTGGCTTCTTCATAGGGGTTTATCTGTTCTTGTACTGAAGGGGAGGGAAAAGAAGAGGGTTTATTTTTTTTCATGCACATTTCCTTTCAATATTTTGAGAAAATCTCTTTGGTGCATTCTCCACCTTTCATTTTTTATTAAGGAAAGATATTAATTTGAATGGCCTCCAAAGATTTATACTATTCATAACTCATGTAATTGATATTTATGTCTTTTATACAGTTTTTTTGTGAAATTTTATCAATAAGTTATACAAAATTTCTGAAGCTTTTTTGATGTTTTTTTGTTGCATCTCATAACAGCTCTTGGCGCAATTGCTTTGTTACAATCGCGCCAAGAAATTAGCTGAAAGGCAAAAATTTATGTGTTTTTACATACACATGCTTACATCGCAAACGCCATTCCTTTTTCGGTTTTGGGGCTATGTCTGCGCTGTGTTTCCTGCTCTGGAGAACCCTGTTCTCTTTCTTTTCCACGACGGTGATGGTGATGATGTTTATGTTCCTGCTTTTCTGGGCTTGCTTCTCTTTCAGGACCACGTTGTCTTTCCTGCTCACGGGTAAAAGCCTTGTGTAGCTTTTGTGCAGTAACTACATGTCTTTCGAAGGCTGAACAAAGATGTTGAAATTCTTCTTCAGCTTCTTTGCGACCTGAGCTTTTTACCCCAAGTAGTTTGTGACCGGCAAGTTTCCCAGGACCTTCTGGATTTTCTGCAAGGTCCCATAAAATTCTATCTCCAGCTTGAGGATTTTCTAGAACTTTAGAGAGTTGCCCATTTAAAGCATGTCGGTTACCATAAACAACTTGACATCGTTCTTGAATTTCCATGACACCATACTGAAAATTTTGGTCTTTCAAAAGCTTCGAAGTAACTTCATCTTTTGGGGTTTGTGGAGGAGGTGTCGTTCTTCCTGCGCCACTAACCCCTTGGTAGATGAGATTTTCTTGTTGTAAGGGACCGTGCTCATCCCGTGCACCTAAGCCAACGGTTGCATAGATAGATTCTACCGGTTTTTGTGGGGAACGCCCACCTTGTGCACCAAAATCAATCTCTGCATAGGCGGACTCCATCTGTTTTTGGGGATTTCGTCCATCCTGTGCTCCATTACCTACCATGTCGTATTCTGGCCATTGGCGTTGCGTTACATCACTTACTGCATAAGGACTTACCAGTGGTTTTTGATTGGGCCTATGCGGTGGTGTTGCATAGGCACTTTCTGCAGCACCTTCTGGTGGCCTTTGCGGTGCATAGACGGCTTCTGGTTTGGTTCTAGGGGATGCATAAACAGTTTCTTCTTGTTGAGAAGGGCGCTGTTCTTTGGGGGGTTTATTCACTTTTGCGTAGAGGGCTTCTGTCTCAGATTCTCCTAGATTTTGTTGTTCAAAACGTCTTCTTAGTTCATCTACATTGGTAGAAGGGGATGGCTGGTGTTTTTTCATGCACGTTTCCTTTCAATATTTTGAGAAAACCTCTTTGGTGCACTCTCCCCCTTTATATTGTGCTCGCTCTATACAAAGGAAGATATCCATTGAATGACCTCCAAAGATTTGCGCTATTCATAAAGCAGGGTAATCGATATTTATGTCTTTTCTACAGTTTTTTTGTGAAATTTTATCAATAAGTTAAATAAAATTTTCAAAGCTCTTTAGGATGATTTTTTGTAACGTTTTAGAACAATTTTGGCGCGATCGCGATGAAAGCGCCAAAGAATAGAAAAAGTCAAAGCGGTTTTTTGTTTAACCGGTAAGAGCCATTGATGAAGAGCGACTCATTTTAAGGGATCGTACCTGACATTGTGCTTCTTTGGTGAGCTGTAAGGTGTTTGCAATCTCTTTTGCTTTGCTTTCTGATACACCAATTAGGTAAGAAAGTTTTGTGTGGTCTTTTTGCTGTATGGCTTGACGTTCTTCTGCTGATAAACGATTTTGTAGTTGGCGCGCATAAACATGGAGTTGTCTTTGCAGTGTAGGAGAATGAGACAAGGCCTCTCTTTGTTGTTCTGGTGGTAAGGCAAAAAGGTTTTGTAAGTCTTTATTTGGTTTTTCAATAGATTGGCCTACACGATTTTGTTCTTTTGTGTGTTTTTCTAAAAGTGTATCCTGTGTTTGTCGTACTGTCATCGCATAGTTTTTAAACATTTCACAAAGCTGTGAAATATGTTCTTCAGCTTGTCTGCGCTCTGGACTCTTTATGCCAAGCATTTTGAACCCTGCAAATTTACAGATTGATTGGGGATGCTGGGCAATGTGCTCAGCAAATACACGACCCAAGCTTGGATCCGCATTTACTAACTCTATTTTCATGTTTAAAACTTTAGGATTGCCGTAAACTTTTTTTGATAAATGTTCAACGTTTTTTTTACTGGCTTCAATAAGGGGGGCAGCAGAAACTTTTGCAAACAATTCTTCTTGACTGAGAGGTGCTAATGTTTCTTTTGGAATGAGTATGTCTTTTAAATTTTGTACATTTGATTTTTCAAAGCAGATAGATGCACCGTTTTGTAATGTCTTTATTTGTTCTGGTGAGAGATCATTTTTGTCGCCGACGACAAAAACACCATCAACCTCGATGATAAAGCCCTCTTTTGTCATGCCTCTATAGATGCCATTATAGGTTTCACCTTCTTTTGCTGCAATCACAATGTGGTTATTGATTTCTTCAAGTCCAGCATTTTTCATATGAGAGATAAATTCTTTTAAAAGTAATGCTTTTTGAGGATTGGTCACATCCTCAAAAAGATGCCGCATTGGTTGCGGATTATTTTGTTGCATTGCGGCAACACAGGCATGTGTTAAGCGTTCTTTTGTTGTAAAAGAAAAGTCAATTTGATGGCCAGCGGCCTGTCCAAGTTTTTCCATAAACGTTCGCTGTACACGTCCGTTGCCTTTTCTAAAAGGATGTGCATGGTTGAGAATCATAAAGACTTCAGCAGCATTTTCAGCAAATTCTTGGCGTGATAAACCGCGTAAATTATTCTTTGTATGCAGCATTCGTTCTAATTGTTTAAGCTCTCTTTGAATCTGTGGACCGATGGCAAAAGGAACTTCATGACCTTTAGGGCGCATTGCTGGCATACGGGCGATGGTCCCATCTTCAAATGTAAAGGACTGTTCGCGAGTTTTGCCTGCCCACTCAAAACTTTTGTAGAAGAGACTCCAGTGAATTGTTTTCAGATAAGCAGTATCAAATTTTTGTGGTAGGGGTTCATAACGAAAATTCACAGCTGCTCTTGCTGCATCATGGGCACAGCGTGTATACAGTTTTTGGGGATCTTTTATACCATATTTATTTTTTAATGTGTTGCTATTTTTATATAGATAATTTTGCTCTAACATATATTCTCTCCTTATAGGATAGGGTGATTGATGAAAGTGTGCTGAACTTTTTGTTTGAAAATCCCCCTCACATATTCTTTTGAGATCTTGAGCATTGGATGAGGGAAAAGAGTTGTCTTCAAAAGCTTTTTGATAGAGTTCTTAAGACATAGATATGATTGATATGCATTGTTTGGTGGTGAAGAGAGCGTTTGATAAAGAATATTGAGCTTGGTAAACACAAATATAATAATACCATTCAAGGACTTTTTCCCCCCACATTTTTCTTTTTGGATCATGCGGAAATTCCTTGCTTATGGGGTTTTATGAAACAGAATTTTTGCTCTTACCCTTTGATGTTGTTGTTCTTGTTTTGATGCATAGTCTCCATAGGGAGATAGTTTTTAATTTTTCTGTGCTTTAGGAGCAAAACGGTCCTTTTCAGTAGCCCTAGCATCCTTTTCCCTCCTAAAATAGATCACTCGACTACATCGTAAAGGGGGTGTCTTTGCATGAGAATCATTTATTCATCTTGGCACATCTCTTGCACAATTTCGTTGGGTAAAATGAGCGCTCTTTATATAACCATAACCCAAAGGTCTACTTTATTTAAGACAAACAAAACATGTTTTTATAGTTACTGTCAGCTGTAATCGTGGCGTTTAAAAGAGCACTAATAATTACTTGTTCAATTATTTTAGAGATGGCATGCATGTTCTGTGCAAAATTACTGGTAGGGCACTTAAGTGATCTATTTTTGCATGGATGATAAGAATATGAAAACATTTCTTCTACATGGATGTTCAGATCAAGATGGGTGTTCAAATTAAATATAAGGTTGCATATTTTTTAACTGGCAATAGAGAGCGTATTTGAGCGAGCGGTTGCATATGTGTGGGCTTGTTGATGGGTTTCTTTGGCTTTTTGAACAGTGTTGGTAATTTCTCGTGCTTTCTGTTCTGATACGCCAATATTTTGGGCAAGTGTTTCATAATCTTTATTTGTGATCGCACTCCATTCGTTTGATGAAAGACGATATTCTAAACTGCGTATAAAAGTGCGAAGTTCTTGGTATAACTGAGAAGATTGAGACAAGGCTTCTCTTTGTTGTTCGGGTGGTAAGGCAAAAAGGTTTTGCAAATTTTGACTGGGATTTTCTACCGTTTTTCCAAGACGTTCTTGTTCAATTTTATGGTTTCGAGTGATTATATTATAGGTAGCTTCTACAGTGTAGACATAATTCTCAACGGCAAGAGAGAGCCCATCAAGATAATTTCGAGCGTGTATACGTGCGGGATTTTGTAGACCGCATATACTGAAACCTGCAAGAGGCAAAACAGAGCGCGGTGCCTGTTTAATTTGATGGGCAAATTGTCGGCCTAATTCTGGATTTTTAATAATCTCTTCTATCTGTTCGTTTAATGCGTTTGCATTACCATAAACGGCTTTTGCGTGTTCTCGGACTTGCTTTTGAGCTTTAAGGACATAGCTATTCAATGCAACTGTTCTGGCACATTCACTTTTTGTGAGAGGCGCTAATGTTTCTTTTGGAATAAGCGTGTTTTCAAGCTCTTTGTTTTTGGGGGTGGTAAAGGTAATGATATCGCCGGATTTTAATGATTTTAATCGTTCTGGTGTGAGATCATCTTTGTTACCAATGATGTAAGTCCCTTGCACATCGAGCACAAAACCTTCTGAATAACAACCTTTATAGGTTCCCATATAGGTTTCTCCTGCTTTTGTTGCCATAACAAGGCGATTATTCACATCGCGTCCTGTATTGTTGATGTGGTCCATAAACTCTTTTAAAAGACGTATTTTTTCTGGATTGGATATATCTTCAAAAAGGTCTTTCAATAGTTGTGTATTGCCATATTGTATTGCTTCGGTACACACAGCCACCATGCGTTTTTGTGTGGCAAGTGAAAAGTCAAGCTGATATCCTGCGGCTTTGGCGAGATTTTCAAAAAAAACTTGTTCTGTGTGTTCATTGCCATCTATAAATGGATGAATTTTGTAAAGAGAATGAAATAAGCTCGTTGCCTCCACGATAAATTCTTCGCGCGTTAGACCTTGTAAATTATCTTTTTCGGCAAGGGTTTGCTCTAATTTTTGTAAGAGTTTGGGGATCTCTTCACTGGTTGCAAAATCATTGCCCCATTCCATTCTTTTCATTTCTGGCATGGCGGCAACGCTACCATCTGCAAATGTGAAAGGAATATGGCGCAGATGTCCAGCCCATTCGAAAGTATTTTTAAACAATTCTTGATGGATATGACATAGATAAGCACCATCAAAATATTCTGGTAGCGGCTCTTCACGCAAACTGATTTTGGCTTGTTCTATGTCATGGGAGGATTTTTCCAGAAAGCGTTTTAAATCCGTTTCTCCATATTTATTTTTGAGTATTTGGGTACCGGGATAGATATAATGATGGGGTGAGGAAGAAAGTGTATTTTTTGTTTTTGCTTTTGGCATTGTTACATTCCTTATAATGTTACACTTTTCATGAGAGTGTGTAGAACTTTTTGTTTGAAAATCCCCCTCGCATATTCTTTTGAAATCTTGAGCATTGGATAAGGGAAAAGAGTCGCCTTCAAAAACTTCTTGATAGGGTTCTTAAGACATAGATATGATTGATATGCATTATTTGGTGGTGAAGAGAGCGTTTGATAAAGAATATTGAGCTTGGTAAACACAAATATAACAATACCATTCAAGGACTTTTTCCCCCCACATTTTTCTTTCTGGATCATGCGGAAATTCCTTATTTGTGAGGTTTTATGAAACAGAATTTTTGCTTTTACCCTTTGATGTTGTTGTTCTTGTTTTGATGTATAGTCTCCATAGGGAGATAGTTTTTAATTTTTCTGTGCTTTAGGAGCAAATCGGTTCTTTTCAGTAGCTGCTAACATTTCTTTTCTTCTAAAGTAAACCGCTCGACCACATCGTAAAGGGCGCTGTCCTTGCATAAGAATAATTTGTTCATCTTGGCGCATTTCTTGAATAATCTCATGGGGTAAAATCAACGCTCTTTGTTGAGAATTAATATTGTAAGAGCTTTTTCCCAAAGACAAACCTCTTGATTTACTTGTTCCGGTTACTTCAACTGTCATTTGACCACAGCGCTCTGAAATATCTTTGGCTGTTTGGAGATCTTTGATGGCGGCATAACTTACAAAGGAGCAACTTTCAAACCATGATCGTGCTCCTGCTTCTCCAAAGTGATTGACTAACTGACCAGAGGATTGATAAAAGAGCATCAAGGATGTGCCATATTTACGACCGCGATCGCGTGCTTCTTCTAAAATGTTCATATAACCAAGAAGATCCACTTCATCCAAGACAAACAAAACACGCTTTTTGTAATTTCCGTCAGCTGTAACCATTGCATTGAGAAAGGCACCAATAATCACCCGTCCAATTGCTGGGTAACTGTTCAAAATGCTTGCGGGAAGGTTGAGAAAAACATCTGTATTGCCATTTGCAAGATCCGATGATGAAAAGTCATCTCCACAAACAAGATCAGCGTAATTGGATAAAGAAAGCCACTGGGTGTCTTTTGACGCAGTTGTGTAGACTCCTGAAAAAGTTTGGTCTGCCATTTCTGTAAAAATACCAACCATTTCACGAATGAAAAGAGAAGGTGTTGTTTCCTGAATCATGCGCAATTGATTTACAACAGCCGTTTCTGACTGAGAGAGGATGGTGCGCAAAGTTTTTAAATTGCGTTCACTTTCTTCATATTCATCAGAAAATATAACATGTGCAAGAAGAGCGGTTAAAAGATTATGCGCTTGTGTTGAAAAATATTCTGCTGAAGAATTCTCTGATTTTTTATCTGTAATAAGTAATTTGGCAAAACCCACAATATTTGCTTCACGCTTTGTGCGTGGTACGCTATCATCTAAAAGCCAATCGAGTACATTAAAATTTTTTGTTAGAATAGAATTGGGGTCGAGAACAATAACATTTCTATTATTCATTTTTTTCCGCGCAAATCTGACCATTGGTGCAATTTCTGTTGAAGGGTCAAGACAAACAATAGAGCCTGGATAGGTTAAACATGTTGGAACGACTGTACTTGTCGTTTTATATCCACCAGAACCGGCAAAAAAGATCATGTGCGTTGAACCAAAATCAAGATTAAAGCTGAGCAAAGGTGCTTTTCCACCTTTCCCCCATGTTGTTTTATCACCAGGTGCAAACGGAATATTGCGTACGCTATCTTGATCAACACGGTATCTTTCACCAACAACAATTTGACCGTTGGCAGGAAAGATTTTCGCCGCATCTTTTAAAGACATCCATGAAGCATCACCCAAAACACCTTTTTTTGCACGTTTGACTTTGCTTGCACGCGGAGAGATTGTTATGAGCTGAACTGCTAAAAGAGTAACGCCGATAATAGTACCAAAGACAACCATTGGATCCATGAACTTTAGAGCATAGCCCCAACTTATCCCTTGTTGGCCAACATAGGGGCTTAAACGTTTTATTTCACCGCCAATATGATAGAGGGCAGTGATGCCAAAAAAGAGAGCTGAGATAAAGGTAATCCCTTTACGTAGATGCAGTTTTTGTGAGAAGCTATAAAGCAGTGATACGGTAGCAACCAGTACCAGTACCAATAAGGGCTCTGAGCGAAGATACCAATAAAGTTGCTTGGTTTGCAATCCATTTGTGACAAATAACAACAAATGAGGGACGAGAAATATTACTAGAGTGCCTAGAGCAATTGGCGCTAAAATAGTTGCCAGTTGTGTCTTTGTGTATTTCATTCTTGTCTTACTTTCGATTTTCTCTAGAAATGACGTGTGCTCTTTGCAAAATTACTGGTAGGACCCTAAAATCGCTTTTTTCATGAGTGGTGAAGTATCAAAATATTTCCACTCATGAATAATGTAAATGAAGGTAAAATGTCTTATAGTTTTAGCTAGCCATAGCAAGCACATTTGAATGATTGAGTTTACGTTCTTGGGTTTGCTGGTAGACTTCTTTGATTTTTTGAATAGTGTGTGTAATTTCTTCTGCTTTCTTGACCGATGTGCCGAGAGTTCGCGCGAGCGTTTCACAGTCACCATTTCTGATCGCTTTATGCTCTTGTGAGGAAAGACGCACATTAACGTTTTTTATAAGATTGCTAAGTTCTTTTTGAAGAAGAGGATTATGCGTTAAAGCCTCTTGCTGCAATTCTTCTGGTAGACCAAAGAGATTTTGCAGCTCTTGGCTCGGCATTTCTACCGATTTTGCACGGCAATTTTGTTGTTCTTGATGTTCTTGGGTGATTTCTTTTTTAGCATGTTTTACCGCATATGTAAAATTTACAATTGCATTACAAAGAACATCAATATGATTTTTAGCGTTTGCACGTGCTTGATTTTGAAAGCAAAAAAGGTCGATCCCTGCAAGACGAGAAACAGAGTGAGGAGCTTTTTCAATCTGATTGGCAAGGTTTTGGCCAAAGTTTGGATTTTTAATAATCTCCACCATCTTTTCGTTTAATGCTTTTGAGTTACCATAGACAATTTTTGCACATTTCTGGATTTGGTCTCGAGCAGTGTGGACACAGGCATCTTCAGCAATCTTTTCGGCAAGCTCATTTGCTGTCAAAGGGGCTATTGTTTCTTTTGGAATGAGCGTGTTTTTTAACTCTTGTTTTTGTGGGACGGTGAAGGTAAATCTATCACCGGGTTTTAATGTTTTAAGTTGTTCTGGTGTGAGATGTTCTTTATTGCCGATGATGTAAGCCCCCTTCACATTGCAAGCAAAGCTATTAAAACCAGCACCTCTGTATGTCCCTGTGTAAGTTTCACCTTCCTTTGTTACCATAACAGGACGATCATTCACATTGCGTCCAAGCGCTTTCATGTTGTCTGTAAATTCCTTTAAAAGGTGAATTTTTTCTGGATTGGAGATATCTTCAAACAGATGTTGCATAGGTTCTAGATCGCCTTTTTCTGCTACTGCAATACTGGCGAGCATCATGCGTTCTTTGGTGACAAGCGAAAATTCAAGTTGATGGCCTGCGGCTTTGGCAAGATTTTCAAAAAATGCTCGTTGTGTGCGTCCATTGCCTTCTCTAAAAGGGTGAAGTTGATTGAGAGAGTTAAATAAGCTTATTGCTTGAAAGTTAAATTCTTCACGCGTTAAACCTCGCAAATTATTTTTTTCTACAAGCGTTTTATCTAATTTTTGTAGACCTTCTTGGATTTCATCACCCAGTGCAAAAGCATTTTCCCATCCTGTTCTTTTCATTTCTGGCATGGCGGCTGTGGTGCCATCTTCAAATGTAAAGGGGACATGGCGAAAATGTCCTGCCCATTCAAATGTATCTTTAAATAACTGGGAATGAATATGGCATAGATAAGAACTATTAAACTGTTCTGGCAGAGGAGATTCACGCAGATTAACCATTGCTTTTGCTGAATCATGCGAGGTTTTCTCTAGAAAGGCTTTGAAGTCTTTTATTCCATATTTGTTTTTGAGTGTCGTGGTATTTGGATAGACATAATGATGAGGAGAAGTTATTTGTATATTTTTTGTTTTTGCTTTTGCTTTTGGCATTGTTACCTCTTTATAATATTGCGCTGTCCATGAGAGTGTTAAATTCTTCTAGTGAAATATTTCCTTTGGCATATTCTTCCAAAATTTTGAGCGTTTTGGAATGAAGCATTATTCCTTCAAGCGCATGGCTGTTTATGGTGGCGTCAACAGTTTCACGGCGCTGCTGTAGTTCTTCTGCTGTTATCGATAAAAGATTTTCTGTTGTCTTTGTTGGCATTTATTCTTCCTTTCTAGCTTTTCAAGGACTGCCTTTAAAAAGCCTTTTTAGTAGACCTTATTTCTCTTTAGTTACCACCAAAGATGTTGCGTTGTTTGAATGGATCATAATAGATTTCCGTGACTTTAAATTTTCCTTCAATCCGTTTACATTGAATGATAATATCAATCATTGAAATCAATAGACCGCGAATATCATCACGTTCTAAATCGCTTCCTCCCTCACTTTCTTTGACCAAAAGAGTCATTTGTTCAAAGGCAGCAAGAGCTGTTGAGGCATGAACCGTGGTAATTGAACCAGGGTGTCCTGAATTGACATTGCGGATATAATAAAAAGCTGTACCATCTCGAAGTTCTTGTAAAAGAATGCGGTCAGGGCGCATGCGTAAAGCAGATTCAAGCAATTCTTTGGGGCCAACAGAGGCTAAGCCTTGCCGGTCTTTTGAATAAATCATAGAAACATGATTGGGTTGAGAGACAACCAATTCTTGCGTATCTTCAATGGTGATAATACGCTCATCATGAGGAATTTTGGCGATTAATGCTTTGGATAATGTTGTTTTGCCAGAACCGGTTTTTCCAGCAATTAAAATATTTTTTTGGCATTTTACAGCCTGATTTAAAAAGGAGACAAAATCCTTATTACAATAGGCAGTTGCTAATTCATATTCGGTGTTTTTGAGCTCGTTAAAACGTGAAGGGTAATCATTTAACGGTGTAAATGACACTTGTTCACACAGGGAAAAGAGATCTTTGTTGGCAAGATCTTCAAGAGAAAAACTTTGCGAGGAGGGTTTGCGAATTGTCATACTAATCGTATCTTTTTCTACCGCTGGTGGAATGACAATTTGAATACGCTCATTTCCTGGAAGAGTCGCAGATAATATGGGATTTTTGTCCGATATATTTTGCTTAGAATAAGACGCAACAACTTTAGCAATCCCCATAAGTTCATGAAAGGAGAGAGATGGTGCTTCTATGGTTTCCCATCCCTTAACCCCTTCAATCATCACTTGATAGGGACGATTGATAACAATTTCAAAAAGACTATCGTCTTTTAAAAAAGCACTGAGTGGTTCGAGTTTTGTTAAAACAATTGCAATGGTTTCATCGTTCAAGCTGTGCAAGTTCTGATTCATTTTAGCGTCACTGCAGAATTTTTATAAAAGTTTTTTGAAAGGGCACGATTGGTAATCTGTTGTTTTTTTCGATGATTTTCAATTTATAAACATTGGAAAAATCTAAATCGCGGGCAACAAAAACATTAACCATTTCTCCTTGGTTTTTGGTCAATGTTGGAGGAATATTGGCGTAATTTTCTGTGAGAATATTTGCAATATTTTCTCCCGAAGAGGCTGTTTCAGCAGAGCTTTTTTCTGGACCTTTTAAGAAACGGCCTCTTACATAGCTGGTTGCATCTTTTACAATCGATACAAGAAGCGCAGAACCAATCCTCTCGAACCAATGATTATCAATATCTCCATCCATACCAGAACGCCCTAAAGCGTCTGTTGCTGGTGAAGCAAGTGTGATAATGATACCATTTGGTGTTTTGGCTCTATTCCAGAGCACAAAGAGACGATTTTGCCCCCTTTTTAATCCAGCACGATATTCACCAATAATTTGTGTACCTTTATCAAGGAGAACAACGCGTCCGTTATCTGACAAAATATCTCTAGAAACAATACAACTGGTAAATCCTGGTTGATCACTGCTGATTGCCGTTTCTAAGATACAAGGGATAGAAGCGCCCATGGCAATAATGTAATTACGATCGCCGAGGATGGACGCGCGAATACCGCTAAGGGTGGTGGGCTTGAGAAGATGATTAAACTGCTGTGCTGTTTTATCAGGTTTGTTTTCTTCTTGATTCAGTAAAGCATCCTTATTTGCTGCTGTGGTTGTGGTGGTTTGATGGGGGGTTGCATAGGCGAGTACAGGAGCACGTTGTGCAGCTTCTAAGAGTTTATCATCATCGGATTTTGGTGATTTATTTTTGGTGTTGGTAATTCAACTTTGGGTAATAAAGCGTTATTTTGTGAGGGCTGTTCAAGAGCTATAGGCTTTGGCTCTGCTGGGCGAAAAAATTCTGTTTGCTTAATAATTCCTTCTTTAGGAGGTTCAATAGCTTGTTTTTTATCTGTTGCAAGCGTTGAATATGCTAAATAAAGGCAGACACTGAAAAGAATTACAAGAGCTATTGCTTTGCCCACATTGCCTTGTTGTTTTTTGCCTTGCAAATTTGTTATCGTATCGCGATCATTGATGCTTTTTTCATCCATTGTATTATTCATGGCTGTTTCCTATGTTCACTTTACGTTGTACGGATGGGGATGTTGTACCGGTTTCGGGGTTAATCCCTGCAGGCACAAAATTTTTATTGAAGATACACAATACGTCATTGCCACGGCGCAAAGTGAATTGCGCAGCTGTAGCATGAACTATGACCTGATTTCCTTTAATCGATTTTGGAACGAGAGCTTCTTGCCCATCACGTGAGACAAGATAAATAGCAGGGATTTCAGTATTGCCTAGAAATGTAAATGTTGTTGTTTTACCGTTGTCATAGACAGAAGTAGGTTCAATGAGGGGTGAGCCTTGTGCCTCATAAGCCCAATTTCGTGGTCCAAAATTTTCATGAATATTTAAAACGTCATTAACAACATTTTTCTCGCGCTGTGCGGCTTTTTCTGCTTCTGCTAATTTTCGACGCAAGGCTTCATCTTCTGGATAGCGAAACTTTACCAAAAAATATGTCTCATTACCTGCTGAAACATCTCCTTCACGCACTTGTAGTTCAAATTGGTAGGAGCGTTTTGTCGCATCTTGGCGGGTTGTGACAATTTGTAAATTGGTAACAGGTTGAACTTCGCGCGGTTTGAGAAAAACAAAGTGGCCGGCTGGTGCAACTT
Source organism: Bartonella birtlesii IBS 325 (assembly GCF_000273375.1). Lineage (NCBI taxonomy): Bacteria > Pseudomonadati > Pseudomonadota > Alphaproteobacteria > Hyphomicrobiales > Bartonellaceae > Bartonella > Bartonella birtlesii. The sequence continues at coordinate 122,284 of NZ_CM001557.1, read as the reverse complement.
GCCAAGCAACAGAATTACCAATTCCCACATAAGTCACTTCTTCATCATCGGCAAATTCCAATTGGACCGAAGAACGAATAGAACCAATGATTTTTGTGACATTGTATGGGTCATAATTGATAAATCTAATGCGATTGTCTTTGCGTGCACTCACAGGCGCAGTTTCTGCAAATGAGAAAGCTGTATGATAGCTTATCGCGATAATGAATGCTAAGATTATATGAGAGAATCTGATCATTTTATCACCTCTGGATCGGAGCGATATTCCGATACTTGAAAGCCAAGTGGGTTGATTAAGCGGTCTTTTGTTGAAATGCGTGCATTAATGTAGGAAAAATTTAAGATCGAAACCCAATGGGAAATATTCTCTTTGCCATTTAGTTCTCTGACCGTTTTATAATAACGTACTTGAATAAGATCTTTGCTTAAGAAGGAAATTGATTTTATTGCAACCGTGACGGTCATGTTTTGATAGATATTTTGCGGACTTTCTGGATTGTTGCCTGCATACCATCTTGCAAAACGGTTTTGTTCTTCTGGTGAAGATAAAAGAGAGATCAAGCGAAAATTGTTTTCTGCCTCTGCGGTTTGAAAGCCTTCACGTGCACGAACATATTTGCTAGCAAAATAGCGCGTTATCGCTTCATCATAGTTATTGGGAGATTCCTTTAATGCACTAACCGTATCAACAATGCCTGTTGAATTATCAATACGAATAACAAAAGGCTCTACAGTTTTTAAAGGTGCTAATGCTGCTACAGCCAAGGCTAAAGCAATTGTCATTAAGCCAAAAAGTATTGTCAAAGCCATAGAAACTTTCATCCGTACACGCATGCTATGCATGCGATCAATGTCGAATGAGCGTGCTTCTTTTATATATTCATCAAATTCATTACTTTTCACGCGCGACCTCCAAGGTTCTATGAGAGAATGTTTCTTGGTTTATGGAATTTAATGAGGCTGCTTTTAGTGTCACGTCTGCTGTCGCTTGTTCACTTTCCAGTGTGTTGAGGATAATTGGTGTCGTAACAGGCTTTGCGATTTTTTCTGACAGAATTATACCTTTATTCTCCCAATCCCATTTATCCTTATTTAAAGCACGGGTTTGTTTGCCATTACAGCGTGGTGGTTTTTTGGGGCCACTTAGAGAAGCACAGCCAGTAAGGGCGATTGTAAGGATTACAAAAAAAGTTATTTTTCGCTTCATTTTTTGAACTCACAAATACTTTGGAATGCAATGCATGGATGCTTTCGTTTTGAATGATTTCAAAAAGCCATGCGATGAAAGAGTTTGATTGGTTTCATGAAATCAAGCACATCAATTGTTGTATGCAATATGAGCATGGGGCGTGCGCTTTTTAGCGCACGCAAGGTAAAAACAAGAATTTTGCTTTCTTTTAGGAAGCTCTGATTAAAATCCACCACGACCTCCAGCTCCCATTTTCGCCGCCTTTGCAGCACCTGCAGAACTTGCCGCTTTGCCTGCGTAACCTTTTGCACCAGAGAGGTATGAAAGTGCGCTTTTTGCTGCATTTCCACCAGATTTAGCGCTATTGCTAATCATGTTGACAATTTGTCCACCTGAAGAGACACCAGCAGTAAAGTATGGTCCACCAGCAGCGAGAGCAGAGGCAATGCCAGGAAGTGTACGGAAGAGAATCGCTCCTACGATTGAGATCACAACAACAGGAGGGAAAAGGTAATAGATTGAATCATATGAGTCTTTGAGAACGTGTAGAATAACTTTGCACATAATGGTTCCAAGCATGATTACCAGAACCTGCAAAACGGTAAAGTTAATCAATGTTGTAATCCATGCATCGGTGAATTTTCTGGTTGCATTGAACAAATAGAGGCTAATAAAGAGAGGGCCAAGACCTATAATCATGACAAGTGCAACCTGTGCAAAAATTTGCACAATAAAACCACCTATACAAAAGATAATAACAGCTAAAATCATTAAAGAACCAAGGATGCCGACAAGTATCTTTTCCAGGAACCAAGCTTTCGATAAGACTTCTTGATAACGTGTAGTTGCCTGTAACAAAATGTAATCAAAAACATTAGAACCAGTAGAATTGCTGTTGAGTGCATTTCCAATAGCGTTCACTAAATCATTGAAGAAAATATCTTTGACATAGATATTGAATGTGTCTGCGTTGGTTGCCATGGTTGTTACCACAATGATTTTAACAACGTTATTGAGAAGGCTATGCATAGAAAGAGCAACCCGACCAGTCATAACATTATAGCCATACAGAAAGATAAAAATGATCGAAGCGAGATTCAGTGGAGCTGAAATAGCAGAAGATAAATTACTCACTGTCGAGTTCATTACATTATCAAGTGGAGCTAAAATATATCCAGAAATGTTTTCAAAGGGGGCTAAACTAAAGTTTGACATTAGAATTCTCGAGTTTTTCTCTTAATTTTTCTACCATTTCTTCATGTTTTTTCTGTGCTTGTTCTTCATGGATCTCCTCTATTGTTTTTTTATTTTTTGTTTCAATCATAGAAAGAGATTGGAGTTTTACGATATCTGTCTGAAGCCTTGCTTGAAGAAGGGAGAGCCTTATTTGAAGTGCTTGAAATTCTTCAGGTTTAGTTTCCGCTTTTGATTTAATATTTTCAAGTTGTTGATTTATATTTTCAATTTCTTTTATGTTTTCAGCTGTAGACGTATAAATTGATTCAGCTGTTTCTGATCTTGTGGTGTCTGATTTTTGTGTGCTTTCTAATGCATCTTTATAATAGCCATCAGCAATTGGTGCTGTTTGTGACGTTGCATGAGAGATGAAAGATAAAGATAATAGTGTAATTAAGCCATATTTTTTCATTGTTTTTCTCTCCTTTTATGAAAAATGGGCAGCCATTTTTGGGGATCTGTTCCATATTCGCTGATGATTTGGTTCATGAGTTCGATATTTTTGGTTGTGCCGCTTAAAACGGCGATCTCATCATCCATTCCGCGTAAGTTAAGTTCTGCAACGACGGAATTTTGTCCCTGTTTGATAAGAAAACGACGGGATTCTCTGCTTAATTCTGACTGTATCAGTTCAAATTCACGCTCAGTTAGTTTGAAATCTTCAACATAGTCACGATAATTTGCTTTTTGATTGGGAAAAAATATTTGCGTGGGACATTGCTCGATGATCGTGTGAGCAATTGTTGAATTTAAAGCATCTTTAGGACTTTGTGTAGCAAACAGCATCATGCCATTTTGTTTACGGATTGTTTTGAGACGATCTTGTGCAAAAGCTTTGAAGGAATCATCTTCAAGTGCTTTCCAGAATTCATCAATGACAATAATAATGCGCCGCCCATCGATAAGATCAAGGATACGGTGAAATAGATACATCATTAAAGGGCGACGAATTTCCTCATTATCTAAGAAATCAGTCATGTCATAACCAATAAATTGGGCATCTAAATTGAGATCATCTTGATCGTTATCAAAAACCCAACCTAATGCCTCACCTTTAATCCAAGGTTGTAACCGTATAGCAATCCCTTCTTTTGAAGTGTTATCAAAAAACAATTGGAGAGCAGCAAGAGAACGTTGCGCCCGGGGCAAGCTTTCTAAGGAATCGATAGCGTTGCTGATATCTTGTCGCTCTTCTTCTGTTACTGTTTGTCCTTCAGCTGTGACGAGCTTTAAGATCCAATTACGAAGAAAGATTTTATTTTTTTCTGTGTATTTCAAGCCTTTTAAGGGTGCGATACCGGTGGGTTGCCCGTTTTTTAATGGTTTATATTTTCCACCTCCTGCACGCACAAAAATCTCTGCACCTTGATCTTTGTCAAAAAAAACCATTGTTGGATTGTGTTTTTGTAATTGTGCGAGAAGAAAATTCACAATTACTGTTTTACCAGATCCTGATGGACCGCATACAAAGGTGTTACCAAGATCACCATAATGAAAATTAAAATAATAAGGTGAACCAGCTTGGGTTTTCAGTAATGCTACAGCAGATCCCCAAACATTACCTTCTAATTTGCCAATAGGAAAGGAATGAAAGGGTGATAGGGCAGCAAAATTCCTGCTGGTAATGGCTCCAGAGCGTGCTCGATAGCTGAAATTTCCAGGTAGTTGTGCCCACCATGCAGCTTCTAGTCCTAAATCCTCTCTAGCAATAACAGCACCACCATTGGTTAAATGCGAACGTGCTTTGGAAAGATTTTCTGCTAATATTTTAGGATGATTTGCAAAAACAGCCAAAGAGAGATGATGTTCTCCCAAAACAAAACGATTTGACTCTAAATCATCTAAAGCTTCATTAAGCGCTTCAATTTGTGAGCTGGCACGATCAGCCGTATTAATCATTTGATTTTGTTTGCGGCCCATAATGGTGCTGGCAGCTGCTTTGCTTTTAAAGACAAAAGATTGTGTTAAAATAAATTCAAAAGGGGCTGTCAGCAATTCATCGGTCATGCCAGGGCGGGTTCTTGAGGGATATTCTTTCCAGCCAAATATGCCAACAAAGCGTTCATTGCTTTCATGGCGAATTTCTATGATCTCTTTACCGAAAATAACACGATCTGAATAAATCGTTGAGGCAATAGTACCAAATGTAAGGGGGATACGCTCCCTTCTACCACCTACTAACTGATGAAGAAATTCACTTTGTTCAGAAAATAAAATACCTTCATGTTCATAAATGGACAGCATTCGTGCATCATAGGCTTCTAAACCGTGTATAAAATCTTGGCTTAACTCTTCAATTTTGTGAATAGCATCCTGATCTGGTTCAGATTGCGTCTTTTTAGCTTTTGCTAAACGCTGGAAAAATAAAGCAAGTTGTTCGGTTTTATCTGATGCCGGATTCCAAAGCAGTGAAACGAACAGATCATTTCTATAAAGCTCTTGCGAAATCATTTTCTCTTTATATTTTTTATCTAATGTTGCTGCAAAAGATGAAAAAAAACGCCCCTCTGGATAAATTGTTTCACGACGGCGAATAATATGAGAATATAAAGCAACACGTTCATCAGCAATATTCTTTAAGAGCGTGTTTAATTGATTGTGTAAAGAATTCAATTGATCGATATCTGCAGTGTCAAAATTTACGCCTTCAATGGCAATCACTGTCATTAAACAACGTGAATTTAATGCAACAACGTGTTGATTGATATGGCGTATATAGGGAATATAATCTTCAGGCAAAGTTTCCCGTTTCATGATTGACGACTGTTTCATCTGCTCAATTCCTTATAAGTACGAATAAGGCGTAAGGGGGACGTTGATCCTCCTCCCCATCTATTGACATTTTTTTGTTTTCCTCTTGTATTGAGCCAGGCAAATAACACACGAAACTGATTGTGATCGTATTTTGTTACTTCACGCAAAACAAAGTGCATGCCAACACCAAGACCAAGCATGGAAAAACCGCTTGTGAGAATAAAAAGAATGGTGGTTGCCATAACATTTAATGCCATCGCTTCTATTGTGACACCGGCAAACATGGCAGGTCTTGTACAGGCAAGGAAAAGAGGATCTTCATTCATTTATGTCGTACCTCCTCCTATTAATTTTCCAACGAGAGCAGGTGCTCCAAAAACAATGCCAATGCCGATAATAACAAAAGCTGCTTTGCGCAAATCAAAAAAACCGTACATCCAAGCAATACCCACGGCAGCAACACATAGAATGGCAATGAGCTTTGCTGTTGCTCCTGTCATCATATCAACAATGGTTTGCAAAACATTATCGATGTTCCCCAGCCCACTCGTAGTGGAAGCTGCATAAGACGGATTTGAGATAACGAACGCTGTTAAAAGCAACATGATAACGATAAGGATGCTGTTTTTGGATAGAGTGTTTGTCATTTTACCTCTCTTTAAAAAAATTGTTTATCTTCTCGTCTCTTGTGGGCGCAGAATTTTTCTTCCTTATGATTTGCAGCCCAAATCCTCCCTCAATTATTTTTTAAAAAGTTTTGATAGTGGTTATTGCTCACTCTCAAAATCTTCTTCTTAAGAGACAGAAGATTTTTTTATGTTTTGATTGTGTTGCACAAAAATGGCAATTTTAAGTTGTATTCTCTTTCTTAAGATGGCAAATAGCCAATCGTATGAGAATAATATTTTTTATTTACATAATGGAGTTAACACTCAACATATTTTGCTTAGAGTTTTCTCTTTTAAAGGTAGGTAAATCATTGATAGAAATATGAAAAGGCAAATAAATAATGAATTTTTTAAGTGAATGTATGAATCTAGGGCGATTTAAACTGATCGTTATTATTTACATTGTGGGTTCTATATTATGGGGGATGAGCAAATACAAAGAGAAAACCGATTTGAGTGTTCTCAAAACATATACGATGCGTAATGTCCAAGATATTATGGATATACGTTTGGCAGAGAAAAAGCCAACGGCGCTCGTTATCAAGCAGCAATTAGCAAAAAATAAACAAGCTGTTGATTCACAAGAAACTGTTTCATTGGGTAATGGGGCTGTTTTTCAGGGGAAGGCATCGGTTACCAGCGGTGTTACATTTAAATTGCTTACCTCTGTTGCGCAATCGTGGCGTAAGCATATCACGCGCAATATTCATCTTTATGGAGTGGATAGTTGTGCGCCACGTCAGAAGGCAAAATTAAATGATCAGGAGTGGCCTTGTGGCGCGGTTACTATGGCTTGGTTGGTTACCAAAACACTTGGTCAGAATTTGTCTTGTAAGCAGGCTCTGATGCACAATGGTATTTCTTATGCGCAATGTTTTGTAGGTGGTGTTGACTTGGCTGAAGCAGGTCTTGCGGAGGGTATGTTGGTGCTTGCAAAAGAAAATAAAAATCCTATTCCAACACAGTATCGTCATGCAGAAGAAATCGCACGCAACAACAAAATTGGTCTTTGGTCCAGTGATTTTATCGAACCTTTACAATGGCGGAGGGATAATGGCTCTTATAATCCTTTTGGCAATTAATCCCTTTAGCGATTTATGATTGGTGTTACGAACATATTTATTTGATAGTTTTTATCAAAAAATTTACAAAGTAAATGAAAACAGACCATAGGAAAAATGGAAATAAGTTCTAAAATTATGCTTATGTTTTCATAGCCGTAGACTTATGGCAAGCTATTTTCAAGGTCTGTTTGTTGTTAGAATATTCGCTTTAGTTTTCAAGGGCGATTTGTCTGCAATAATCGTATCAATGTAGTGTATAAAATTATTTGTTTTTTAAGAAAATCTTCCGTTTAATATTGAGCTTGAAGTTTTTACGAAGAAATCTCCATGCTTGCATTCTTTATTATTTTATTTATATCTTAAAATAGTTAAGTATAAAAAATGAAACGACAGTTATCGTATAAAGGGGAAATTAATAATAAAAATATAAAGGAGCAAAAAAAGATTGATCCTTTTTTATAGTGCATTTTGTATTATGGTAAATATTTTTGTGTTACTTGACTATCGTGCTCATTTTAAAAAATAAGAAGTGGTGATCACTAAAGCTGTATTTTAAAACAGTATAAAATAAGAACCTCAGCTTGGGGGGGATATTAAAAGAGGGATAAAATGAAAAAAATTATTTTATTATGTATGGCTCTATTATTTGTAGTGGGATGTGAGAAAACTTATAGTGTGGAAGATTTTAAAAAAGATGCAAAATTGAGAGAAGAATGGGGGAAAAAATGTTTCCTTGGGTTTTCTGTAAAGGAATCTAAAAATTGTCAAAATTTATTACAAGCAGATAATGAAATGTTTTACTCGCCAAAGTCTGATTCTACAGATCGTGGTCATGCATTTTAGTAAATATATACTCCAATAGTAAAGTGTTATACATAAATCCCGAAATAAAGTGGTTGCTGTTCAACGGATCGTTTCTTTTTTAATTTTTATAGCAGGTATTTTTATCATTTTTCCATTTCAGACGAGCTCCTCAAATTATATTCGCAATCGTATTGTTTGTTTCATCTTTAATCAGATTGAGGATTATGATCATGAGAGAATTGCATATTGTTATTTTTTTGTGAAGTTGGTAAAGTGTTGAGATTTTGGATACAAAAACATGTCTTTAGGGAATTTGTAACAGATGCCAAGTATTGATGCAGATCTATTAAGCACACCATTTATAATTAAAGAGAGCGGTCTATAATAAAAAGAGAGTCTCTACAGTGAAGAGAGAAGATGCTTTTTTAAAAATACGCATGAATACTTATCTTGTTGTTGTACCAACACCATTTTTAGGGTGTTGATGCACGGCACAAACTTTATCATGTGGTGTTTTATGAAAGAGTATGGTGGACCCTCAGGGGAGGGGGTGTTTATAGAATTTTCTGGAAAGAACCATATGAAATGGAAGCTAAATGGGATGAGCTCTAATGAGAAGTTAGATTATTTAGCAACTGATTTTGGGAGAAATTCGCATCCTTTGAGGTAGGGGGAGGAAGTCAAGAACAGAGGAGTTTAGCAACCCTATACCCATATTTTAAAAGTTTTTATTTTGATCAGAGATCAATTGTAAGATTGCTTTTCGTTTTACCGTGGTGAGCACTCCAAAATTTTTTGAGTAGCAGGTATTCTTCTCTGTTTGAGGCGATTTCATCATGAGGGTGGGGAGCATGCAGTTTTGTGGAGATATCGGCTTAAAAAGGGTAAGTGGAACATTCAAAATACCGGCAAAATACCGGCAAAATACCGTCAAAATATCGGGAATTTCTTTTAACTCCCCTGCTCCAAAACGGTTTAAGCCTTTTTCATAGTTTGGAATCTGTTGGAAACTTATCTCTAGAGACTGTTTTCAGGTTTAAGACATTTTTAGCATATTTCGTCTCAAGAAAATTTTTTTACCAATGAATTTGCCAACAAAAATGTCGTTATAAGGATTTTTTTGGTATTCTACCACTGGGAAAGTGCGCTTTTGCATTGAATTTCCGGGAGCTTTGAAAGTACTGAACTCAGATCAGCATTTTGCTTTAGTGCAGGAAGCACCTGGACATGGCAAAATCTTCCGTAAGTTTTAAGGGTCTGAGGTGCATTTTCGTGTTCAAACCTTAGGATTTTAAGATCTCTGCTGATTTTTTTCTATATAATCAAAATATTTGGCTCGAGTGTAAAGTTATTGCAGGAGACTGCAATGAAACAGTTTGTCTTAATTTATCATTTTTTAAAGTGAGAGGTAGCGTACTTTTCAAGCTTTTATATCAGCGCATCAATATTATGATGATAGGGGAGATTTTATAGGGGCATCTAACTGCGCCTTATACTGTGGAAAAAATGAGAAAAACATCCGAATTTTTAACAACTTTCTTTATTTTATTGATGATGTTGAAATGCTGCTGGCATTATGCTGATTTTATTTCATCCTCCTAGCCCATTAAATTGACGGATTGATTTTTTATAGATCACAAAAGTTATAGTCATGGACAAAATAGTACTTAACAGAAGATAGCCAATATGCCATTCATTTTTACTAAGCAGGAGTGACACAGGTAGGGAAGCAGAAAAAGCTAAGGGCAGTAAAAATAAAAGCCATTTCACAAGATTTAAGGGATAAATTGCTATGGGGACAAAGGAAAGCTGGTAGAGCATTGCATGAAAATAGGCAACGGGCATTTTACGGTTGGTTATGAATGTTATAAAGTTGAACATCATGAAAAAGCATAAGTTAACGATAAAGATACAAGCAATTGCAACGATAAAGGAAAGCCATTTCAGCTTTATCTCTGACATATCCGGTAATGAGACAAATGAATAAGCACTCACGCAAAGAACAAAGAGCTTGATCAGATAGAGAGGTTTACACCAGCCGAACAGCATTAATAGCCAAATTGAAACAGGCTTTGTCAGATATCCTTCAATTTTCCCCTCCGCAACGTTTTCAAAAAATGCTTCAATAGAATAGGTAAAAATATTCAAAAATATCCCAAGCAAAATGAAAACAACAAAAATAAGGTGAATTTCATCTCTGCTATAGTTCCCAATGTTTCCTGAAAAAGAAGAGATTTTATCAATAAAGATGAATTGAATAAAATAATAGCACAGAGAAAGAATAAATTCTCCAGTGAAATTTTTACCGTAAACAATTTGTCGGCGTATATTCATGCTGATAAAGTAAAGGATTGTTTTCAGTTTATCCTCCCGCTCCATGATATGCTTTCATTCCTTTTTCCCAAGCAATATGAATGAAGAATAAAAGACACAAAATATAAAAAACACTGCCCAACATAAATTTTTGAAATACTTTCAGATCATGCGTTGAAAGAAATTCGGCAGGAGCTGATATCGTAAAACGATAAGGATTAAACTGCATCAATGGAATGAGCCATGTTGGCCAAAAAGAGGGAGGTAGAAGAGTGCCACCAAGAAGCGCTGAACTGAGAATACCGAAAGAAAGCAATATATTGGATTCAATCACCCAGAAACTCAATAAGGCAATGGCAAAGGAAAGGAAAAAACACAGCAATTGCGAGAGAATAACAATGAGGAAAAACAACATAAAAACTATGACCAATCCTGAAATATTTTCGTATGATAAAATAAGCTTTATAGCAAAAATAGCCAGTAAGGGCATGGCATATAACACACTTTCACCCAAAAAGGTAAATAGCATTTGTGTCATATAGCTGAAGGGTTTGGTAAGTGTGACTTCTAATTTGCCTTCTTTAACATGCTTAGAGAAAGATTGCATTACGTTATAACCATTATTTAAGCGTGAGAAAATTAAGGCAAAGGCATAATAATACATCATATCATGAAAGCTAAAACCGTTTATGCTGTGGCTCGTGTCAGAAAAAAGCGCATTCCACAACAGAAGTTGAATCACGAAGGGTGATAGTGTCCCCATAACAATATCGGTAAAAAACATTGCCCTATCACTGAGGATTGTGAGTAATCCATTTTTGGCAAAGAGAAAGAGAGCAAAGCAATGGTTAGAGAAATTCTTTGAATTTAACACGGAGTATCTCTTCAAGTGAGGGAGTGGATACAGAGAATGGACAGTCAAGTTCTGTTGCGATTTCTCTTATGAAACGTGGCACATCTTCACGTGGGAGTGAAATTTCCAGTGTACATTTTTCATCATTAAAGTGTTTCTCTGTTAAAGGAACAGATAATTTTAATGCAAATTCATCAATGTCCTTTATAAGAGTTGAAGCTGTTGGTAAGTGTTCACAAAAAAATGTTATTTTTACATATGAGGGGATCATCTGTTTAAGCGTATCAATATCGCCATGAAACTGCTTTTTTCCTTTATGTAAAAGAATAATATCATCGACGTAACCATCAATATCCCCCATGTCATGACTGGTGATGATATATCCTATACCTTGCTCTTTTTTTAGTTTTTTAAGCAGCTCTCTGATTTCATGTTTAGAAGTAATATCAAGACCAATAGTTGGCTCATCTAGAAACAATAATTTAGGTCTAAAGGACAAGTTAAATGCTAATTCGCTTTTTACTCTCTCACCAAGGCTTAGCATACGCACGGGTTTATCCATGATATGCTCAATGTTTAATAACTCCGTAATTTCTTTAAGATCGCGGTTAAAAGCATCCTTTTCAAGATCATATAAAGGGCGAGTCATGTCTAGACTGTAGTGCAGGGGTAAATCCCACCATAAGCAACTTTTGTGACCAAATACTACACCCAGAGATTTAAACAGACTTTTTTTGGCTTTATAGGGATGAAATCCTAGGACTTTAACATCTCCCTCATCAGCAGCTTGTATACCAGAAAGTATTTTAATCAATGTTGATTTGCCCGCTCCGTTGGGACCAACTATTGCGAGTGATTGCCCCGAAAATAAAGTAAAACTGATCTCTTTCAGCGCATGATAACTTGAATAGGTAGGTTTGAAAAGAGAAACCACTTTGTTGGTAAAACCAGTGGTACTGTTTATGTTACGGTATGTTTTTGAGACGTTATTGACATCAATCAACAATGAACCCATTTATCTCCCTCCAGTTCAATGTATATTTTCTGTAAAACTTTGCTCTTCACACTGGAAAAAAGAAATCTACTCTTAGATCTTTATGGCAAATGTTTCTCACATTTTCTTAATTTTAAATAGGGTGCATTTCTTTAACATAGTAGGTTCACTTTAGCTAGGTCTTCATATGTCTCAAGCGTTGTTTTTTGGTAAGCGTTTTGAGAAAGATTAAGGAGCTCAGACAGGGAGTTTTAAGAGAGGCACTTCATGTAAACGGCTCATTGTGCTGCCAAAATTATGACCCTAGATTTATATCAGATTGTGTCGGCGTTAGAAGTACTTTTGAGATGATAGAAAATTTCGAAGTGTTCTCTTTTTTGTGCGGGGGTACAGTGCTGCAATGGGGAATGCATCAGAAAAAATAACAGCTGTTTTTACTCTTTTGATAAATACTCCAAAATTTTTGTAACAGCAACAAGTACAAAATCAAAACCATGCTGCAACATGCCTAAAATCATAGGATGTTTTGCTCAATAAACGTAAAATATTTTGTTTCTGTAGCTCAATTATGTTATAGTAATAAGCAAGTAAAAGAGGATTTTATATGTTGAGTGAAGAGGAAATTAAGCTGCGTCGCTTTGCTGCTAAAAATGCATTGGCAAGTCAACATTTAGAGGGGTTGGAGCCAGATTCACAGGTCGTTTCTCAGATGGAGCGTGTTATTATTGGAGAGCTTGAAATAAGTGATATTATCAAGGATCTTATGGAAAGGATAAAACGTGGAGAAGTATAAGGGAAACGGTGATCCTTATACCGATCCTAAAACCGGTGTGCTGTATAATCGGTTTAGAATTAACGATAAAACCACATTAGAGCGTGTAGAATCTACTTTTTCTTATCTGCGAGCTTTTGAACTTATGCATGTTCCTGTTCGTGGTAAGTTTGATCTCAATCACATGAAAGAGATTCATAAAAAGCTGTTTGGTGACGTATATGAATGGGCGGGGCAAATTCGTTCAGTGGATATCGCCAAAGGCAATAGTATGTTTGCTAGCTATAATCGGATTGAAGGTTATGCACCGAAGATTACGCAACAGCTTGAAAAAGAGCTCTATCTGCATGGTCTTGACGCTGATGAATTTAGCCAAAGGGCTGGATATTATATGGGTGAGGTGAATGCCTTGCATCCGTTTCGGGAGGGGAATGGGCGTACTCAACGTGAATTTATAGGGCAGCTTGCTTGTGAAGCTGGACACCCTATCAATTGGGAGGGTGTTAAGCAACAAGAAATGATAGAGGCATCAATTGCGGCACATTTTGGTAATTCTGAATTACTTTCTGTATTGATCCGTAAGAACATCACTGAATTTAAAGAAAATAGCAGAGTTGATGTTGTTTAAAGTATTGGAAAGAAATTGTCCTCTTATATTGAGATAAATAAAGAGTTCTCTAAACAACAAAGAGAAAAGATTTAAATCCTTTCGGACAGGACAAAGACAGCTTCTGATAAATTTCAAAAAGAAGAACTCGAAGTTGAATAATTGCAAAAAGATTTGAATTTTGTCTCAAAAACAACAAAACAAGCTCCATACCTTGCTGCTTATATAGATAACTCTAATCTAGAATAGAAGGCGTTAAGCGCTCTTAGAAACGAAAAATCTTACATTGATATGTTTAAAGAGTTGAACAATCGTTTAGCATCTATCTATAAAGACCTGCAAGCGGTCGCGCTCAATATTGAGCAAATAATTTTAGCAGGCAAAGGTGATAAATTGTCTGATATTTTGGATATTTCCTGATAAAATTGCGGAACTGCGTGGGTCAAATTGTTTCATAGATTCGTTTAAAACAGCGGGACAAGAACGTGAAGAGGCAATTTATAATATTTCGCTTGCAATTTCTTCTCTTAAGAAGCTTCAATCCTTTTATAAAAATTTTTATGAACAAAAGATAGATAAATTTATCTGTAAATGTAAAAGATTAAAAGTTGAAGTACTGTCTCTTTCAAAAGAAGCTATTACACGGGTATGGCAAGGAATAAAAGCTTATTTTTATCACCTCATTAAGCTATGTGGCAAAGAGGTAACCAAAGGGGGGACTATGAATGTAGAAAAAGATATTGCGCGTGCACGCATAGATTTAAGAATTTAAAAAAAGTACATGAAATATTAGCTACTCTAGGACTTACCGTGTCTGATTTTATACGGATTGCTTTCACTAAAGTTATTAATGAAAGAAGATTGCCATTTGAGATGTATGCTTCTTATGCGAAACGCTTGAAACTTTTGAGAAGAGTGACAAAAGGGAAGATATATACGTTGCTAAAGACATGAAGGATTTGTTTTGTAATTTGGGGATTTCATGTTTCAGGTTCTTCACGCAAACCAATTTAAACGCAACCTTAAAGTCATTGCTAAGCCTAGGAAAGATTTGAGAAAAAAGAGAGCTATTACTTTGCGTTATAGACGCTTACTTAGAACAAATTCATGGTTTGAGAAATATACATATCGAGCCAGATCGGCTTTTTGAATATACAGGGACGCATTCTGATTTGTTTTATTAACTTAGACCGTTTTTAAAAAGCATCTCGACGTTTAAAAGGGTCGTAGTAAACTTCTGTGACACGAAATTTGCCTTCAAGGCGTTTACATTGGATGATGACGTCAATCATAGAAATTAATAAACCACGGATATCTTCTCGTGCTAAATTTCCACCTCCATCACTTTCTTTGACAAGCAGTGTCATTTGTTCAAAGGCTGAAAGTGCTGTGGAGGCGTGAACTGTGGTGATGGAGCCTGGGTGACCAGAATTGACATTGCGGATATAATAGAAAGCTGTGCCATCACGCAGTTCTTGCAAAAGTATTCGGTCGGGGCGCATGCGTAGTCCCGATTCAAGTAACTCTTTTGCGCCTGCTTTTGCCAGTCCTTGATTGTCTTTTGAGTAAAAAAGTTGCACTTTGTTTGAATGAGGAACGACAAGTTCTGGAGTATCTTCAATGGTGAGAATGCGTTCATCTTCAGGGATTTTGGCAATTAAAGCTTTGGAGAGGGTGGTTTTTCCCGAACCGGTTTTGCCAGAGATTAAGATATTTTGTTGTGTAATAACGGCTTTTTCTAAGAAATGACAAAAGTCTTTGGCCATAAAGAGATCGGTTAATTCTTGTTCTGTGTCAGAAAGTTCATCTGCTCGCTTTTTCATTTGTTCAAGGGGGGTGAAACTGACATTTCTTGTTACAGAAAACAATTGATTTTTGTGTAAACTTTCAAGGGAAAAAGTGCGTGATGAAGGTTTGCGAATTGTCATGCTGATGGTATTGGGGGCGACGGCTGGGGGCATGACAATTTGTATGCGTTCATTGTTGGGGAGTGTTGCGGAGAGAACAGGATTTTCTACATTAATCTTTTGTGTTGTATAGGCAGCAACGACTTTTGCAATTCCTTCTAATTCACTATAGGTCAATTCTTGTATAGTGTGGGTTTGCCAACCATTGGGACCTTCAACAATCACTTCACCAGGGCGATTGATGACAATTTCAAATAAATTATCATTATTGAGATAATCATCTAAGATCTTTAACTTGGTTAAGACGATAGAGGCGCGTTCTGAATTTTTTGCTGTTGCCATAATTTATTTTTACTGCATTTGAGAATGGTAAAAGAAATCTCTTGGAATAGAGCGTGGAAAAATTTTGTTTCTTCTTGTTGTAATGGTAAGTTTATACACGGAAGAAAAATCCAAATCTCTTGCCACAAAAATGTTGACCAGTTCACCTTGATATTTTTCTAAAGTAGGGGGGATGTTGATTTGGTTTTCAAGAGCTACACTTGCCGCATCTTTTCCAGCATTGTTTGCTCCTCCAAAATCACTACCGTCGTTTCCACCTCCAGAGTTGTTTGCGCCTGCTGTATTGGAATTGTTTTTCATTTTATTCGTGAGGGTTGTTGTGGCACTATCAATAACGCTAAGCAACAAGGAAGAACCAAAGCGCTCCCACCAATGGGTGTTGATATTGCCATCAAAACCAGCTCTTCCTAAACTATCGGTTGCTGGTGAAGCAAGGGGAATGATGACACCCGTGGGGGTTTTTGCTCTGGTCCAAAGGACAAAGAGGCGAGATTGCCCTTGTTTTATACCGCCTCGGTATTCGCCAATCACTTGGGTTCCTTTGTCAAGCAGAACAACGCGCCCGTTGTCAGAGAGGATATCGCGGTTGATAACACAGCTTGCAAAGCCAGGTTGGTCACTGTTTAATGCCGTTTCTAAGATACAGGGAATAGATGTTCCCATGGCGATGATAAAGTTTCTATTGCCTATGAAACTTGCTTTTGTCTCTTCTGTTTTGGTTGGTTTTAACAGGGTTACAAAATTTTTAGTGTCTTGAAGGGCAGAAGAATTTTGTATATTGGTGAGATTTTCAAGGGCATTAAATTTTTCAAAGGCATTGGTAAGACCATTGTTGACGATATCTTTTAACTGAGATTTAGAACCTTTGGCAAAAGCGAGAACAGGGGCGCGTCTTGCGGCATCAAGTAAGGGATCATCTTTTTTGGGTTCTGGTGCGAGTGGTTGTGGTGGTGGTAGAGTTATTGGGCCAATTTTTGCACGCGGGTCAGTGGGGGCTAGTTCTAAAGGTGCCAGTGAATTGTGAAAATTTTGTGCTTGTTTTTTATGAGGTTTTGCTGTGTCTTTTTGTTCTGTGGGGGTGGAGAGGATATTCCAGAGTGCATAGGCACAAAATCCTATACAGGCTAGAGCGATGACAATTTTTTTGCCAAGGCTTTGTGAGGTATTGTTGCGTTCATCGCCAATTGCACCACGATCTTCGATGGTTGTTTTATCACTCATAGCTGAGCCCCCTTTATTCCCGCTTGCTTTAAAGATCTGATGCGATTTTGCGTTCAACAGATGGTGAGGTTGTTCCGGTTCCTGGATTTATGCCTTTTTGTTGATAGGCTTCATTAAAGATGCATAAAACATTTCTGCCATTTCTTAAGGTGAATTTGGCGCTAATGGCATGGACAATCACCATATTGCCTTTGGTGGTTTTGGGAACGAGGGATTCTGTTCCGTCACTGCCAACAATATAAATAGCAGGAATTTCTTGATTATCGGGAAAGGTAAAAGTTGTGGTTTTTCCGTTGTCATAAACGGAGGATGGTTCAAGATTGCTCGACCCTTGTGCACTATAAGCCCAATTGCGTGGTCCGTAGGTTTCATAACTATCAAAAAGACCATCAATTTGTCTAGCTTGTTTTTTTTCTTGTCGCAGAAGTGCTGCTAGTCTTCTTCGTTCTGCTTCGTCTTGCGGGTAGCGAAATTTCACGAGGAAATATGTTTCTTGTGCAGTTGAAATTTCTCCATCTTTAACCATGAGTTCAAATTGATAGGAGCGTTTTGAGCCATCACGACGGGTGGTAACCACTTGCAGATTGGTAATAGGTTGCACTTCTCGTGCTTTGAGGAACAGAATATTGCCAGCGGGAGCAACTTCCCATGCAATGCTGTTGCCGATAGCCACATGAGCAATTTCTTCATCGGCAGAAAATTCTATTTGCACTGATGAGCGTATGGAGCCAATAATTTTTGTGACATTATAAGCATCATAATTGACGAAGCGAATACGACTGTCGCTGGGAGCGCGGGTAGGAAAAACACTGGCTTTGCTCCAAGGTACAGGAGAAAAGGCGATGGTGCTTAGAAAAAGAATAAGGAATTTTTTTTTCATGGATCAGTTGACCACTTCTGGATCTGTTCTATATTCATTAACAATAAAGCCGAGAGGATTTATCAAACGGTTTTGTACAGAGATAGGAGCGTTGATATATTCAAAAGTGAGTGTTGCAACCCAGTGGGTGATGAGTTCTTTATTGGTTTCATCGTCTCGTATTGTTCTGTAATAGCGCACTTGGGCAACATCTTGATTGATGAAGGAGATTGATTTTATCGTGATTGTAACGCTTGCGTGTTTGTAGAGGATTTGTGGACTTTGTGGATTTTTTGCTCCATACCAGCTGGCAAATCTTTCTTGTTCTTCTGGAGAAGAGAGCAGAGAGACGGTTTGGAAGTTGTGTTGTATCTCTTCGGCTTCAAAGCCTTCACGGGAGCGGACATATTTTGCGGCGAAATAGCGGGTGATCGCTTCGTCGACATTTGTTGGGCCTTCTTTTAAGGCTTCCACCACTTCGACAATGCCGGTTGAGTTGTCTACACGGATGACGAAGGGTTCAACGGTTTTGAGCGGGGTGAGGGTGATGACCGCGATGGAGGACAGTGTCGCGACAATAACGGCTATCGCAGCAATGGTGAGTGAGGCGCGGGTGATGCGGCGTGAGGCGAGTATACGGTCTTGATCAAACAGGCGCGCTTCAGCGATGTATTGTTCTACGTCTTTTTCTTTCATGCTTTTTGCCCGCAATCTTTGTAGGATTTCATTTCTTCATCAGTTAATTTTTGCGCGAGAAGCGTTTCGAATTTGCCCTCTTTGACTGATGCTTTTATGTCTTTATTGTTGCTGATGATGATGGGAGTGGAAGAGGGCGTTTTCCCTTCCCAATTCCACATTGATTTGTTTAATGGTCGCTTAGAATATCCATCGCATTTTGGTAATGACTTCAGGGCGTTTGATGAAGACATACAACCGCTCAAGAGGATCAGCGATAAAATTACCCCAATTTTTTTAAATTCCCGCATTTGAACTTAGTGCCCCCGTATTTTTGTGATGAGTTTTTGTAGACCATGAAGAACAGCTCGCCCACCTGCCTTAGCCCCTGCTTCAGCAGCTTTCCCAAACGGTTTTGCTGAGTCTGCACCTAATTTCGCTGCTCCTGTAAGAGAGGCTCCACCAGCAGCTAAAGTTGATGCAATGCCGGGTAAGTTAATGAAGAGGTAACCGCCACAAAAACTAATAACAAGAATTCGAAGTAAGGTTAGGAGAATTTCTCCAAAACTTTCTTTAAGGATACTCATTGCAATATCAATATATAAACTGCCTAGTAGAACTATCAAAATTTGTAGAATGATAAAATTAGCAACTTGTCCTAACCATGCTTCTGTAAATCTTTTTGTTGTTGAAAACATATACAGGCTTATAAAGAGTGGACCTACTGATAGGACAAGAAATAAACCAATTTTAGCAAATGTTGATATAATAAAACCAATACCACAAAATATAGTAATAATTACCGTACAGATTGCTCCACCTATCCATATGCCAATAGTATCAAGAATTCCTGCATTTTCTACTTGTTTAAAAATTTTTCCAGCCGCATTGTGAAGCATACTATCCCATATACTGGGTTCTAGCTTTGATGTGTGTACAAGATGTGTAATAGCATTAGGCAAATCATGGAAAAATATATCTCTGACCCATGTATTATAGCTAGAAGCATTTGTGGTTAGTGTAACAATGATACCAAGTTTGAAAGCTGTTGCTATAAAATCCCATAATGGTACAGAATAACGACCGTAGATAACATTATAACCAAGAAAAATGATATAAATTGTGGCAGAGAGTTTAATTGGAGCATTTAAACCAGCTGCAAGACCGCCAATACTTTGATCCATTAGCTTTACAAGGGGATCCATGACAGCTTTGTCCATCCGAGTAAAGAAAAATAGTGCGCTAAGTGCCATTATTAGTCCCTTTGTAATATGTAGTGCTCCAATTTCTTGGAAAACTCTTCCTCTTTTTTCTATAGTTTATTTTTCTGTTTTTTCAGATTTTTTTTGTTCTTGATTATCTTCAAGAAGTTCATTTGCAAGGTTATGGTAATATTCTTTACGAAGTTCAGCTGCTGCTAATCGTGCATTTTCACAATTTTTTGAATTACCTGAGACTCCACATTTCACAACCCATTCTTCCATCAATTTTTTATCTTTTTTAAATTCTGCGACGCTATAGGTTTTTTCACAACCAGCGGTGATGAGCCCTGTGCAAAGTAGCAATGTTGTTATGAGAACTTTATTCATAGATATTTCCCCTTCTTTCTTTCTGTTTTGAGGTTTGAGCACAATCTTTAAATTCTGCTATGTTCTGGTTTTTTATAACCAGTGATGATAAATCTAGAGCGCAGACATAATCTTGCCATAAATATATTATAAAATGCGTGAAGGTGTTTAAGTTGAGAAGATAAAGCGCAATAGAGATGTGTAATGACGCCACTCATTGTATTTGTAAGGGGCTCCATCAATCCGTTGTCCATCTTGGTAAATATATCATACGCTGCCATTGTCTTTTTTCTACTCCTTATCAATGGGTTTCGTGTTCCATACGAAGCCAAATTTTTATGATTTAATTACTGTCCTCTTTCTTTTCAGATTGTTCTTTCGTTTTTTTCTTATCGTCATTTTTACGATATTTATTTAGATAGTTTTGAAAGGATTCCTCACTAAGTTCGTCTAGTGCTTTTCCTAAGTTTTCACAATTTTGAGGAGATTCTGTTTTAGAAGGTTTTTTCCACATACATTTAGGTGTCCACTCATTGCGTAATTTTTCGTCTTTCTTAAATTCCTCTACACTGTGAATTTTTTCACACCCAGCGGTGATGAGTCCTGTGCAAAGTAGCAATGTTGTTACGAGAACTTTATTCACGATTAATTCCCCTTCTTTCTTTCAATTTTTGAGGTTTGAGCACAATTTTAAAATTCTGCTATGTTCTGGTTTTTTATAACCAGTGATGATAAATCTAGAGCGCAGACATAATGTTGCCATAAATATATTATAAAGTGCATAGAGCTTTTTAAGTTGAGCAGCTAAAGCGCAATAGTGATGTGTAGTGGTGCTATCCATTGCATTTGTAAGGGGGATCGTCAACATATTGTCTGTTTCAGTAAATACGCCTTTGGTTATTATTGCCATTTAGATGCTCCGCTCTGTCTAATTTTTGCGAATATGGTTATTTCCGGTTGTGGCCGTAGTTTTATTTATGGGTCAAAATTGTTATCCTGTTTTTGTTTAGCGTTCCATTTTTCATATTCAGCTTTCTCTTCTTTTTGCTTTTTCTCTCGCTCCTCTCTACGTTTACGAGCTCTTTCTTCAGCGTTTTGCTTATATTCTTTCTCAAGTTCATCTTCTGCTAATCTTAGGGTTTCACAATTTTTTGAAGTCCCTGCGAATCCACATTTAGCATTCCACTCTTCCATCAATTTTTTATCTTTCTTAAACTCTGCGACGCTATAGGTTTTTTCACATCCAGCGGTGATGAGCCCTGTGCAAAGTAGCAATGTTGTTATGAGAACTTTATTCATTATTTATTGTCCTGTTTCTTTTCAGATTCTTGTTTATCGTCATTTGTCGAGCCAAAGCCTCCCCATTTTTTACGGGTTTCAAGTTCAGCTTTCTCTGCATTTTTACAATTTTTCGAATTCAAATCCCCTGACATCAAACATTTCAGTAATACTTCTTCCATCAATTTTTTATCTTTTTTAAATTCTTCTACGCTATAGGTTTTTTCACATCCAGTTGTGATGAGCCCTGTGCAAAGCAGTAGTGTGGTGATGATGATCTTGTTCATGGTTTATTCTCCCATTAATTTTTTTGCATAATCTGCATACTCAGCTTTAATTTCTTCTTGCCGACGGATTTTAGCAGCTTCAATTTCCGCTTGTTGAATCATCGCGGCGGCTTGCATTTGGAGAACTTGTGTTTGGAGTTTTGCTTGTATCGCTGCTAATTTTGCTTGAATGCCTTGAATTTTACCCGCATCTTCAGTACTTCCAAGTTCGTCAAGGAGCTTGGTAATGTTTTTTTGTGTTTCACTGGCTTCTTCGTAGACGTCTTGGCCTTTTGCCGCTTGTCCTATCGTGTTCTGTTGTGCTTTTTTCACTTCCTGTGCGTAAAAAGCATCTGCCGCCTCTTTTGAGCCTGCTCCGCCTGAGGGCTCTTTGTATAAGAGTTCTTCTTGCCATTTTTGCGTGTTTTTGCTGCCACCGCCACCGCCACCGCCACTGCCCATCGATTGTTGAAAGTGGTTAAAATCAGAAGGGAGGGCGCCACTGCTCCCTTGCTTGTTAAACATTTCTTTCAATCCCGAGATGTCAGGCTTGACATTTAAGGAGTTATATAATTGTTTTGCTTGATCGAGTTGGCTCTTTAATTGCTCAAGCTGTTGTTTGCCTTGTTCGAATTGTTTCCTCAATTCGTCAAGTTGCTTTCCCCCTTGCATAAAAGATTTTAAATCGAATGTAGGCATTTGTGCGAAGGCATTTGTTTGAAAGCCAAATGAAGTTGCATAGATGGCTGTTGCCAATAAAAGTTTTTTCATTGTTTTGACCTTTCTTGAAAAATAGGAAGCCATTTTTCTGGAGATTCACCAACTTCATCCATAATGGTTTCTAGGAGTTCAATATTCTTGGTGGTGCCGCTTAAGATCGCTATTTCATCATCAAAACCACGTAGATTCAGCTCTGCTACAACTGAACTTTGACCTTGTTTGACAAGAAAACGCCGTGACTCTCGGCTTAATTCTGTTTGTATCAGGTTAAATTCCCTGTCTGATAATTTAAAACCCTCTACATAATCCCCATGATTGCCCTTTTGATTGGGAAAATAAATCTGTGTTGGGCATTGTTCTATAATGGTGTGGGCAATTGTCGAGTTGATTGCATCTTTGGGGCTTTGCGTTGCAAACAACATCAAGCCATTTTGTTTACGAATTGTTTTCAGCCTATCTTGCGCAAAGGCTTTAAAGGAATCATCTTCTAAGGCTTTCCAAAATTCATCAATGACAATGATAATGCGACGCCCATCAATGAGAGAAAGAATTCTATGAAAAAGATACATCATTAAGGGAGGACGAATTTCTTCATTGTCCAAAAAGTCCGTCATATCATAACCGATAAATTTTGCATCAATGCCTATGTCATCATCAGGATTGTCAAAAACCCACCCCAAGGCATTGCCTTTACACCATCTCTCTAAACGCCCAGAGATGCCTTCTCTATGCGTGGTGTCAAAAAACATTTGTAGGGCAGAAATTGTCCGTTGTTCCTTGGGCAATAGGGCAAGTTGGTCAACCGCCGCAGCAATATCTTGCCTTTCCGATTCACTAATTTTTTGACCCTCAGCAGAAACAAGTTTGGTAATCCATTGCCGTAAAAACACTCTATCTGCTGGATTGTCATAATCTAAGCCTTTTAGCGGTGCTATCCCTGTCGGCTTGCCATTTTTTAGCGGCATATAGGTGCCACCGCCCGCTCTGACAAAAAGTTCTGCACCACGGTCTTTGTCAAAAAAGACCATATTCGGATCATGCTTTTGAAGTTGTGCTAAGAGAAAATTGACAATCACCGTTTTTCCAGAACCCGACGGTCCACACACAAAAGTATTGCCTAAATCACCAAAGTGAAAGTTAAAATAAAAGGGTGAGCCGGCAGAGGTTTTCATCAAGGCTACCGCTGGTCCCCACACATTGCCATCTATTTTTCCAACCGGAAAAGAATGAAATGGAGAAAGGGCTGCATAGTTGCGGCTTGTTATCGCACCAGAGCGTGTGCGATAGGCATAATTGCCAGGTAATTGTGCCCACCAAGCAGCAGCAAGCCCTAAATCTTCCCGTGCAATAACGGCGCCACCATCTGTAAGACGAGAACGCGCCTTGGCAAGATTATCTGCAAGCTCTTGCGGTGTATCAGCAAAGACCGCCAAGGATAAGTGATGTTCGCCTAAAACAAAACGGTTGGATTCAAGATCATCAAGTGCATCATCCAATTCCATAATTTGTGAGCCCGCACGGTCTCCGGAATTGACCATTTGGTTTTGTTTGCGCCCCATAATCTGCTTGGCAATGTTTTTGCTTTTGAAAACAAAAGATTGGGTGAAAATAAATTCAAAGGGAAGAGTCAGCAAACCATCTGCCATGCCTACTCTGGTTTTTGCTGGATATTCTTTCCAACCAAACATGCCCGCAAAACGCTGTCCCGCCTCGGTGCGTATTTCTATGACTTCTTTCCCAAAAATGAGACGATCTGTATAGACAGAAGATGCTATCGTTCCCCATGTGAGGGGGATACGTTCACGACGACCTCCCACCAATTGGTGGATAAACTCACTTTGCTGCGAAAAAATATTGCCTTCATGTTCATAAAGGCCAAGCCTTTTTGCACCATAGCGCTCTAAATTTTGAATAATGTCTGTGGTAACATCTTCAAGTTTGCGAATGGATTCTGCATCAGCTTCTGTCTTTTCTGCTTTTGCTTTGCCTAAACGCTTAAAAAACTCCGCTAATTTATCGGCTTTGTCAATATGGGGATTCCACAAGATGGAAAGATAAAGCTCATTGCGATAAAGCTCTTGAGAAACCATCCGTTCACGGTATTTGTCATCCAATTGTTTGGCAAATACTGATCTAAAAGTGCCATCCGGATAGACTGTTTCGCGCTTTCTGATAATATGGCTATAAAGGGCGATGCGTTCATCAGCGATATTCTTAAACAGGTTGTTTAATTGTTCATGAAGCACGTTGAGATCAATAATATCGGCGGTTTCAAAGTTAATCCCTTCAAGCTTAACAACCATCATGAGCGCGCGGGAATCCAATGCGATGACATGTTTGTTGACATGGCGCACGTAAGGGATGATGGATTCCGGCTGTTGTTCACGCTTGCGCTCTCTTGTTTTCATCGCAGTTCCTCATAATTACGAACTAACCGTAATGGAGAAAGACTTGCCCCGCCCCATAGATGCGCGTTTCTAGCAAATAGGCGTGTTTTTTGCCATGTTAGGAGGATACGAAATTTATTATGGTCGTGCTTGAGAATTTCCTTGAAGATGAAGTGTATAGTAACACCAAAGGTTATAAGAAAAAAATTGCCTGCCATAATAAACAATATCATTGTTCCCATGGCATTTAATCCCATAGCTTCCACTGTTACGCCTGCAATCATTGCAGGGCGTGTGCAGGCAAGAAATAACGTATCTTCCGTTAGCCTATTGCGCTCTTCCATGATTTTTGCAAATGTTGTGGTTAGCAAATTAATTGGAAAGCATTGATACGATTTGCGTTGCACCCATAACAATGCCGATACCAACACAAACGAAGAAAGCTTTGCGCATTTCAACATAACCAGCCATCCATGCAAGTCCAACACCAGCAACCGCAATTGTGGCAATAGATTTTGCAATGGTTCCTGTTAAGGCTTTGACTATTTTTTGAAGCAGATCGTCAATTTTTCCGAAGCCCTCTGCAAATGCTGGTTCGCTTAGTGCTATAAAGGCAATGAACAACATAAGGATTGTTGTTAACCATTTCTTTTGTGTGTTTGAAAAGGCTAATTTTGATAAAGCACGACTCTGCGTAAAATGATTGTTTGTTTTTAACATCGAAATGTCCCCGCATATTAGAATAAATTGCTTAATATTAATTTACTGTAATGTATAATATAAAAAAATAAAAAATACTATTGTTTTAGTTATAGTATTTTCTTTTTTAATGAAATAGACAAAATTTTTTATAATATACAAAATGATACTTTTTAGAAAACCTTTTCGATTATTATTTAAATATCTGATTTTTATTTATATTATTATTTTTATTGTTTTGTATTTTCGTCAAAATGCTACAGATTTTATGCAAAATACTGTTGTGCAAAAAATACAGAAAACAGTGGAAAAACAGTTTCAAGAATCAGATCTAAAAATGTATGATCACAAACAAGAAATGCCTTTACCTTTAGAGTCATTGCCAAAACAGTTTTATGAAGAAAATGTTCCTGTTTATTCTGGTGCTATACAAGTGACAAGCGGCGTTACTTTTAAAATGATCACGTCCATGGATGAGGGGTGGAGAAAAAAAATCATTCGCAATATCCGATTATATGGTGTTGAGTCTTGTGAAATGCGGCAATTCGCTTCACGCCATGGAATTAAATGGCCATGTGGAGCTTTTGTTACGGCATGGCTTGTGACAAAAACAATCGATAAAAATGTTACTTGTCGGCAAACGCGTGTTGTTCAACAGGTTTATTATGCACAATGTTTTGTTGATGGGGTTGATTTGGCACGCTTGGGACTTTCAGAAGGCATGATGGTATTGACAAACGATCAGCATCATTTTCCCTCACCAGCGGATTATAAAAACTTACAATCAGTTGCGCAAAAAGCACAGGTGGGATTGTGGTCTAGCGAATTTGAACCGCCAGAAGAATGGAGAAGAGATCATGGAAGCTATAATCCCATTGATCCTTAAAGATTTTCAAGAAAATTGAAAAGTAAGAAAAATAACAGCACGGTTAAGTCGTTTTCTGTTAACCGCGCTGTGTATGAGTACGTTGAGGGTATGCTTTGTTGCGTAATTTTAATCAGAGAGAAAAAAACGAATATTTGGTGGTGACAGACGAAATAAAAGGATGTCATAAAACCAACTGAGAGCTACAGAAGAACAAAATAGAATAATAAAGATAATTGTTGTGATTATGAAAGGTCCTCTAAACTCTACCGTCCTAGGTCCCGGCATTTCTAACCAGTATACTAGAATACTCATACCGAGCATAACAAAACTTATTCCCTGTATGATGTTTAGTATGCGCTTAACCAGTCCACGAATAGTATAGAGAAAAAGAAAAATGGAGTAGAGCAGTACGTTATGCCTTTTTCTGTATATACGGCGTAAAATCTCTCGTTCTGGTTCTGAATTTATTTCTTCTACTTCTTCTTCAATTTCTTGACGAGTGATCAAATCATCCATTATGTCCCCCTTAATTTCTCCATTCAATAGGCACGGCTTTGTTTGTCTCTCACTGCATTTTTCATTACATGGCAGAAATAAAATATGCAACTGTTACTTTAATTTATTGGTATAAAAGCCAAGGTTTGGTGGTGTAAAAGGAGGTTATAGCCTGCATAAGAAGAAATCTGCTGCTTATCATAAAAATTGATGACTGATACTTCTCGTATTTTTTTCCTCTTTGAGAGAGCTTAAGTGGAGCAGAGGGAAGGGCGTATTTATCATTTCTTTTCTCTTTTATTGTAAAAAAATAAAAGTACGTGAAAAAACCATTCTTTATATTATTTTTTAGTATAGAGATAACTTTTCTAAAAGATATTTAGAATCTCTGCATTAAGTTATTTTAAACAATAAATTTTAAATATTCTTAGATAATCTATGGTGCGTTTACTGAAAAGTTATTATTTTATATAAACAATGTTGCAGAATTTATAGGCTCAATATGCTGTTTCTCCTCAAGAAAATGCATTTTAGAAAAGCGGAACTTTTTCTTTTTTTGCAGTTTTCTTATACAATTATTTATTCGTTGATTGTTAAAATAAAAACTTGAGTGTTTTGGAGCAAAAACTGTAGACAGTCATTTTGAGAATGAAGGTTTTTATAAGAAGAAGGTAGATTGTACAATTCCTCATTTTGCTATGAGGTGTTTTAGAATTTTGCACTTGGTTTCCTAGAGGCTGTGCTTCGTTTGGTGCGGGGAAAATACAGTGTTGAGACAGCAGATGATAGAAGAATGCTCTTTTAATAAGAAATTTTAACGCAAAAAACAGTTTGATAAATGGCAAGAATATAAATAGGTGCAAGATGAATGAACTTACCCATATTGAGACTGTTATAGCGCATTACGAAGCTGTTTTTTGCGATGTGTGGGGTGTTGTGCATAATGGTGTGCATGCATTTGAACCAGCATTGGAAGTGCTGTACAAAATTCGACAGATGGGTAAAAATGTCATTTTCTTAACCAATTCACCCCGACCGCGGGAAGATGTCATTGTTCAGTTACAAAATATGAATGTTCATAGTGATTATTATGATGCCATTATTACTTCAGGAGATGTAACGCGTGATCTTATTTGTGCTGCCCCGCGTAAAGTTTTTTTTATTGGTCAACAACGTGATTTGGTGTTGTTTGAAGGATTGGATTGTGAATTGGTGGAAGAACGAGACGCTTCTGTTGTGGTTTGTAGTGGCTTTCTTGAAGAGCTTGATGAAGAACCAGCTGCCTATAAAGAGATGTTTTTGCGTATGCGTGGGCGGAATTTGCCTTTTATTTGCGCCAATCCCGATGTAATTGTTCATTATGGAAATCAAGAATTTTGGTGCGCTGGTGCATTGGCGCGTCTTTACCAACAATTGGGAGGCGAAGTGCGTGTTGCCGGAAAACCCCACGCGCCTATTTATGAATGTGCCTTTGAACATTTAAAAAAAATTCGTGGAAGAGTG
This sequence comes from Bartonella birtlesii IBS 325, assembly GCF_000273375.1. Taxonomy (NCBI): domain Bacteria; kingdom Pseudomonadati; phylum Pseudomonadota; class Alphaproteobacteria; order Hyphomicrobiales; family Bartonellaceae; genus Bartonella; species Bartonella birtlesii. The sequence goes on along the minus strand of NZ_CM001557.1, from coordinate 94,242 downwards.
GTGAAAAGTCAAGTTTTGGCTATTGGTGATGGTCTTTTAACCGATGTCAAAGGTGCTGTCCATTTTGGTCTCGATGTTCTTTATATTATGGGTGGTATTCACCGTTATGATTATATGCAAAACGGTGTGTTGGATAAGCAAGCTTTGCAATCTTTTCTTGAGCGTCATGGTTATGAACCACAAGCAATCATGTGGGCTCTTCAGTAATGTCTGAATTTTTGCGTCTTCAGGGGATTGATAGACTTCCTATAACTTGGCGGGGAGCGGTGTTAGCACTTGGAAATTTTGATGGTGTCCATCGTGGACATCAGGTGGTGCTCCAAAAAGCGCTTGATATAGCGCGTATAAAAAATAAACCTGCTGTTGTTTTAACCTTTGAACCCCATCCAAGGAGTTTTTTTCAGCCCTCAGCGCCTGTTGATCGCTTGACAGAAGCTGCTGAAAAAGCAGAAATTTTAAAAATCCTTGGGTTTAATGGAGTGATTGAACAGCCCTTTGATGCAGATTTTGCAGCTCTTTCAGCAGATCAATTTATTCATGCCATTTTAAAAGAAGCTTTTGATGTTTATGTAGTGGTAACGGGTGAAAATTTTCGATTTGGTTACAAAAAAAGTGGAAATTCACAGCTACTTTGTCAAAGAGGAAAAGAATATGGATTTGAGGTTGTACAGATGCCTTGCTTATCCACCACGCAGGATGCACAGCAATTGATTGTTTCTTCTAGTTCTGTTCGTAAACTTCTCTCTCAGGGACAAGTGGAAAAGGCAGCCCATTTGTTGGGCACGCGTTACCGTGTGCGTTCAGATGTTATTCAAGGTGAGCAACTTGGCCGTCTTTTGGGGTTTCCGACTGCTAACCAAGCGCTTCCTCTCCAAGTCAGTTTGGCACATGGGGTTTATGCCGTACGATTGCGCCGTGCTAACGGTATTTTACATGATGGGGTAGCAAGTTTTGGTTGTCGCCCAACGGTTGTTAAAGATGGTGCTCCGTTGTTGGAAACTTATTTGTTTGATTTTAACGATGATCTTTATGGGGAAAGTTGCACCGTTTCTTTTTTTCAGTTTTTACGTGGGCAAAAAAAATTTGATGGGCTAGAGCCTTTGATTGCACAAATGCAACGTGATGAAAAAGCCGCAAAGGCAATTTTAGCAAAAGTACAACCCTTATCACAATTGGATGAGCTGCTTACTTTTAAAAATATGTCTTAAGTTGATCTGCAAAAGAGATAATGGTAGCAAAAATAGCACTTAAACTGACTATGATCACGAAGATATATTCTAAAACGTTATGCAATATATGCTTTTTGCGTTGGTGAGAGGCGGCATCTAATAGATGCAGATCAGATTTAAGTATTGTCTTTATCTTTTTCATAACTTTATGAAATTTTATGATTCTTCTATGAAACTTTACTGCTTGTTTCTTTCTGATCTGTTAAAATTTATGATGAAAGATGCTCGAACCAATAAAGGTGTAGAAAACTTATTCTGTGATCGCGATAGGCAAAAAATGCTGTTTTTTAATTGTTTGTGGTCAAGCAATCAACATCTTTTCTTTGTACCTTGTAAGCAAGGTTGGTTTATGAGGAATAAAGTGTTTGGAAAAAAATAAGAATACCTGTTATGAATGCTCTCAAGTGTCAAGGAGGGATGGCAGCATTTTGTGCTGGTAGAATGTGTGATGGTGCCGGTTTGTATCTTCATGGGTGTGGGGCGTTGGTGCATAATGTTTTTATCGTGATATGGAGCTTTTACCACCCATGGATGGGCTGGGGAGTATGAGGGATGTCTCTTTAAAATAAGCCTATGGATATACAATATCATGGCACGTGGAGAGCATTTGTGGGGTATGATCTCCATTAAGGCAAGTTTAAAGGCAGGCTAATTGATAAAGATATCTTGAGCGTGTTCCGTGATGACAATAGGCGAGTAGGGGTCTGGGGGCTTTTTTTAAAATTGTTTTCATGGCTTCAATATCTGATTGTTTTATGGAAGGTGGTACGATAGGAATATAGTGGGCTGTTATGCCATATTCGTCTGCTGTTGCTTTAATGGTGCAAAAATCAGGTTGGTGAGGCTCTTCTTGATCGGGACGGTTACAGATAATCGTTTTAAAGCCTGCTTGTGCTAATATTTTGATATTTTCCACGCTGATTTGACTACTAATAAAAATATCGTGGTCAATTTTTTGTATGTGCATTTTGTTTTTCTCCCATACTGCTCTCTTCATAATATTTTTTGCTATACTCAAAAAAGATGCTGAAGAGAAATATTATGAAAGATGAGCGTTTGTTCATATTTTTAAAAAAACTCTCCTTTGCTGAGAAAAAGACTTGTTTTTGAAACAGTGGATTGCATTGTGATAAATTTTATTTACTGCATTTTCGTTAATGCTTTGATTTATAATTACATCTTCTATCATTTTTTCTCATATAACCTTAGATCCCTAATAGAGACAATATTTTTGCTTTCATCCCTTTTATATCAAGGGAAAAACTTTGGCTGTTTCTTTATCATGGAATAGGGGAGATGCGTTTTTTGCACGTGTGAGGTGCTTGCCTCCTTTATCGTTTTCTGTATAATCGTAAAAACGATAAAGCTGAAAGGCGTAATGAATGATTATTGGAATCTTGAATCAAAAGGGAGGGGTAGGAAAAACCACTTTGAGTGTGAATCTTGCTGCTAATTTTGCGTACTCTGGAGCACGTGTATTGCTTATTGATGGTGATCCGCAGGGGAGCGCATTGGATTGGGCTGCTGCGCGTGAAGAGGCCCCCTTGTTTCCAGTGCTCGGTTTGCCGCGTGCAACGATTCATAAAGAGATTACACAGATTTGTCATGATTATGATCATATCATTATTGATGGGCCTCCACGCGTAACTGATCTTGCTCGCAGTGCTCTTATGGCTTCGGATTTTGTGCTCATTCCTGTGCAGCCTAGTCCATATGATATTTGGGCAGCCGATGGTATTGTAAAGCTTATTGATGAAGCACGGGTTTATAAAGAAAATCTTAAATCTGCTTTTGTTATTAATCGTAAAATAGTTAATACAGCGATTGGGCGTGATGTGGGAGAAGCTCTTGGAGTATATCCCCTGCATGTTCTTTCTGCAACCATTGCTCAGCGTGTAATTTTTGCGGAAGCTGCAGCACAGGGAAAGGCCGTCTATGAAATCGATAAACATGGACCAGCGGCAGCAGAAATTGAAGCTGTTGCACTGGAAATCAAGGAGTTCGTATGATGAGTAAAAAAATTAAGATCGGGACAAAGCCAACTAATAAATCAATTCCTTTAACAGCTGATGCATGGGTGGGAAATCATAAAGGCAATGATGGCGGTATGAAGCGCCTCACAATCGATGTGCCGGAAAATTTGCATCGCTTGATTAAGGTGAGTTGTGCAAGTCGCGGGACAAAAATAGCAGATGAGGTGCGCGAATTGCTTTCAAAGAAATATGGAAAAGTGTAAAAAATAATACAATTCCATTGGTTTAGAGTTTTTTTCTAACAGGTAGATATTATAGATACATACTGAGCGGTGATGTCTTATGATTATACATTATCTGGTTTCTCTGTTGTTTTGCGTTCTTTTAACAAGGCTTGGTTGAATCAATTTGAATATAAATCACTAGAGAATAAATGCGAGCTGGTATGAAAGAGAATGCGCACTTTTTATAAGTGATATCTTCTTATAGTAATGAGAAAGAAGGGCGGTTGTGATGGTCAAACAGATAAAAGTACCATATTTGATATGCGTTTATCTGGAGAAATGTTAGCATATCTACTCGTACTATGGTTAAGAAAATTACTGTATTTTACAGCATTTAACATTCTATAATTGAATATAAGGATAGTTTTTTCTCCATTCCTCGTCTATAGGTATGATCATCCGTAAGCTTATTTGCGCCAGAGTAGTTGAAGAAACGCATAGATTTTCTTTAAGAATTGTGTTGATAACGTTTTTTAATTTGAAGTTAGCGCTTGTTTACTTTATTATGAAAAGCTAGTGGTGTTGATTATTTTCTTAACTATAGTTTTATTATTAAACTTTATTGAAGTTCGGAGGGAGGCTGAAAATAAGTTTTTTATTCACTAATAGGGTTGCTTAGTAAAATTTGCCTTCCGCTTAAAATCTACAAAAGAAATCTCCTTTCATTTGCTTGATATTGTTTTATGGCTCCACATTCTTTGATGGACTGTGATGTTTTTTTGAGGGAATGGAACCCGATTTCTTTGTTTTTCTGAGACATGTAAGGTTGTTTTGGAATATTGCTTACAGTATTGTTGTAAGGATATAGGAAATTATATCAAAACTTTTTTTCCGGCAATATAGATATGGTGGATGAAATTCGTGCATGAGAGATGTTGTTTTTGTTTGCGAGAAAATAGCAATGATGACAGATATTGCAAGTGTTTCATGGGGTATTTGTGATATTTTGTTTTTGTAACCAAGTATTTTTTTGAAAAAAGGAAGTGGTTAAAAAGCTTTTTGAACAAGGCAAAGATGTCTCAATTGCTGCTGAGGTTTGAGGACTTCAATCACGATGAACAATTGTGCTGGGAGTGTTGCAAATGTAAGCTGCTCTTATAATTCAGTATGTTTGTGTTGCAGCTATGAGCATTTCTCAAAGAGATATATTGCAGGTGTAATAAAAAATGATGGAATACAACCCTATAGCCATTAAAGTGTAAAACAAAAGAGGGGTAAAATTATGAACAAAGTCATTATTACAGCACTGCTGCTTTGTACTGGATTTGTTGCTGTTGGTTGCAAAAGGGACTACAGCGTGGAGGATTTTAAGAAAGATAAGGAATTAATGAAAGAATGGCAAAAGAAATGTACGGAGATGGGGCTATCTTCACTCGTGAAATCCAAAAATTGTCAGAATGTCGTACAAGCTGGTATGGAGCTTTTTCGAGAATATTATAAAAATCTTGCAAAGGAACTTCTTGACGATCACAAAGAGAAAAATGAAACTGGAAAATAACAAGACAACAAGTAAATTATAAACAATATATGAGGGCACGATTTTTTTATATTTTGTTTAGGGTTATAAAAAGTTACGTACAGAGGAGGGATAGAATTTTTGAACATGCACAATGAACTAAATGTACAATTTTAATGGGATTTGTGCTAAAATTTTGTAAATCTAAAAGAAGGGGAATTTATTTATGAACAAAGTTATCATCACAGCATTGCTATTTTGTACTGGGCTTGCGGTAGTTGGTTGTGAAGAAAAGGTCTATAGCGTAGAAGATTTTAAGAAAGATGGAGAGTTACTCGATAAATGGTATAAGAAATGCGCGTCTGCAGGCCCGTCTTTTCAGGCATCTGAGAATTGTAAAAATGTTTTGAAAGCAACTCTTGGATATGGTATGTGAATTTTTAATGTGAAGTTGAAAAACTTTACTTAAAATCTCCTGAATCTGAAAAATAATAGTATAAAAGTGAAGTTTTAGACAAAAATAAGTGTCTTGTTTTTTCTGCTTTAAGTGAAAGATCATCTTAACTTGAAAAGTAAAAAGAGAAAGGCTTTAAATAAGAAACTCTGCTTTATGCAGAGTTTCTTATTTTTCTGGATGCTAAGTTTTTAGCAGTTATAAAAGAATTAGATTTGTATCTAAAATATCAGTGCAAGTTGCATTACGGTGATAGTGTCTATCATACAGAGCAAAAAACAATGTTATCTCTCTGATTTCAATTTTCTTCCAATCAATGGACAAAAGCATAAAGTTGAACAAAATAGAGAGTTTGTCTGGTGCATTTGGAAAGATGGCATATGTTTGGTTGTTAAGTGAATGCTTTCCAGCAAAAGTAATTTTGTTACAGATTGGTGAGAAGGGTAAGAGCTTTTGTTTTTGGGGGGTGGAAGTGCTCCTTTTAAAAGCGAATTGAGAAAAGAATAAATATTCTCTTGGGTTGTTAAAAATGCACATAAAAAATAAAGATTAACACAAGAATAATTAAAGACAGCAACTGAAATTAATGCCTGGGAGATTTGGTTGTCTTAACATTCATATCTTCAAATGTTACAAAAATTCGTAGTACTTATTTGTTCAGATTATACAAAAACTTGGGAAGGTACAGCTATTGTGTTTTTCTTAACAGAGCTAGCGCGACGAGAGCATTGATGGTAACAATCAGGGTTAAATAAAGCATAGCAGATTTTATCATATCAACCATAAAAACCTCTTGCTGTTCTTTTTTGTTCATAACAGTATGTTACAGTTATAATATATGCTGATTAACATATGCGGCAAGCTTAAATTTTTTCTTATGAGAATAGTGTTTTTATACTGTGAAGTATGAAAAAGATGAAGTTTTACTGTTTAGGAACTTCTTGTTTTGATGATTTTTACGTATGGGGTTTAAATGTAACAAAGCGGCATTAGCAGCAAACCTACACAATATTTAATGCAGTGATATGGATTTAATGCAGTGACATGGATTTAATGCAGTGATATGAAGAAGATGATGTCATACAGAAATGCTGTAAACTTCAAAATGAGACAATTTAAAACTCTCGAAAGCTTAATAAGACTGTATGTTTTTAAGAACTCTTGAAAGGGAAGCAAAAATCCTATATAGTCTTTTATTGCAAAGAAAAGCTAATAATTTTTAAAAAAGGCAGATTTGTAGTGAGTTAGCTATTTAAGGTGTCTTTTTTGAGAGTGCCGTGTGGCTGATCTGTTCAAAAGATTGCTCTTTTTGGATTTTATGCAAAATGCTATGTATGCAGAAAATAGCATGGGAGAGTCAATTTTTCTGGATGTGTGTAAGCCGGATTTGTTTGTGTGCTAAAAAGTATACAGCATCGGGTGCATAAAAAGCCAAAGGCTATGGAGGGTGAAATGCTAAAACCTTTAACTTGCTGAAATTTTTAATGCGTTTAAGTTTTTATGTGCTATGGATTTTATCGGCATATGAGCGTGTTAACACATTATCGTTTTTTGTCTAAGTCGATATAGATAATACAGGCAAAAGATTTGCGGCAGAGTAAATTTGGAGCTTTCTGACATATACAGAGCGATATGATGATTTGCGGCCTTTTGGTGAATTTTTATCACGCTAAGAGTAAGGGGAGCAAAGAAAATATTCCACATAATGCGTTAAAAGTCTAATAGCTGTTATGCTTTTTGAGATTATCATGTTGTGTTGGAGCAATATTAGCACAATGAATTTATGCACAATGGAGTGCAATTAAATGTATGAGTACGATTTGGGTGTATCAGCATTTAAAGAGAAGGTCGTTTAATCTTCCTTATTTGCTATTTGAGAGCAAAATTGAGTGATATGAAGGGGAAATAGAATGTCGGTCATGCAATATGGTGATGATAGCTTTGCAGCAAAAGCAAAAGTCCTTGATAATAATCTTATCGATCGGGATTGGGCTATGACAAAATTTGTTGCTGCTGTTAAAGGATTGGCACAAGTTGTCGATTATGAAAGCAATATGTTAGAGAGCAATGGTGTTCCAGATTATGAAGAAATAAATTTATGTAAAATACGTGGCTTACGTGATCTTAATAAGTCTATAAGTGATGTAAAACGCTATATGAATGAAGATATTGAAAATGAGGTTGAAAATTTACTAGCGGGTTTACAGAGAAAACTACATCGTAATAGTGAGTTGCTTCAAACACATTTGGATGCTGTCAATGATCTTTCACAAGTGATGCAAGTTGTTGCACGTACGAAAGAAACAGAGGAGCGGTGAACAAAATTCAGTTCATAGAGGAGATTCTTGGTAGAAAAGTGAGAGGATTAGGATTTGTTTAGCGGGCATATACCCGTAGGTGTGTCGTAATTAGATAAATTTGATGCGTATAGCAAAGATCTGCTCTTTAACTAGAGAGAATGGTATTAGTGAAGAAGAGATGTCATTTTTTTTAATGATTGGAAAAGGTTTTCCTGCCTATTGAATGACATTTTAGCATGTTCTCGTAAGATTTTATGCAAAACAAAATAGAAATTATAAAAGGCAGCACTTTTAGCTGCCTTTATTAAAATTAATACCGACTTTGCTTTAGAAATGATAGCGTATTCCACCAGAAAAATTGATTCCAGATACACCAGCTTTTTGCAGTTTTTGCCGATAACTAATATCACCATGGAGAGCAATATTTTGAGAGAGGAAGGCATTAACACCAACACCACCTTCAATAGAAGAACCGGTAGGATCAAGATAAAAACTGTCGACAATTTTTATTGTTTTACCATCAGCAAAAGCTTTGGTCACATTTAGTTTACCATAGAAAGAAACAGCATGACCTTCTTCCATAGTTTTAAGAGTTTGTGTTAAACGTCCACCAATGCGTACCAACCATTGATGCGGATTGCCCATATCAACTTCAAAATTATTTGCATCTGAAAGTGTATCAAACATAAGATTTTGATAAATAAACTGCGCTTGTGGCTCAAATATGAGTCCTTCCATACCTGTTGCTAATTTTTGGCCAATAGTTGCAGATATATTGAATGTTTCAGTGCCATCTAATTTTGCAGCATTGCCAATAAGAGCTGTAGTAATATTTCCTTTTAAAGCTCCGTAAGAAAGAAGCGCATTTACGTACATACCGTTGCTATGTCTTATATCACTGTAAGCTGTAAGAGACCACTTATCAAGAATTGTCTTTTCAGAATCTTCCATATCTTTTGGCGTAAAGGCAAGTTTCCCGTAGGTTCCTAAAAGACCAAAATGTGTATTGATATCTTTCGCTTCTAATGCTGCTAATACGACACCTATTTGCAGCGCACCATAATTTACATCAGCACCGTAACCATAATGTAGAGGATCACGATTGGAAGATAAGGTAACTTTTTCACCATAGGAGGATAAAAAGAGAGCTTTTTTCTTCTTATTTTCTGCTTCAAACATTGTTGTATATATATTGTCTAACAATGCGTTTTGGTTTTTTACATCAGTAAATCCAGCAGAAAATAAAACACCAGGTGCGACCAAATAATTCGCTACTTGTGGTACAAGAGCCCTGATCTTCTTGTCTTTATCAAGATAGGCATTTTGCAAGCGGAAATCCCAGAAATCACGGTTATTCTTACCAAAGAGATTTTGGCTTTCATGGGATGTTCCTGGTGCGTAGGCGTTGAGTGTATATTTATAAGGTAACCCACCCATCGTTATATATTTTCCTGCTAATGTAAAGGAACTTTGATCTGCTTTTCCAGAAACTTGAATGACTGAAATTCCATGAGTCTCTGAAGGGAGTGAAGCCATATGTTCACCCCAAACAGAACTGCTATCGGCTATTCTTTTCTCCTTTTCTAGAAGATTGATGTGAACTACGGTACTGCCAGAGACATCACCATTGATGACAAGGCGATCGGTTTTTTGTTCCATTAATGGAGAATGACTGCTCCAGCGAGAGTTAAAATGAATTTCTGCAGAACCTTTTGCACTATAGGCAATTGTTGTATTTTGTTCTTTATTCTCTTGATGCGGATTAGGTCCTACCAATAAAGTTTGGTATTGTTCCTCTACAGGTTTGTCAAACACAATAACGCTGTTTGTGAGGCTTAGTTCAGAAAGGTTGGAATATGAATTTTCACTAACAGTAAATCGGGTATAGTCAGATGAATCCACATCACTATCTAGAGCACTCTTGCTTGGTTTTAAAAGCCATTTTGTGTTGTTTGTAAGATCAAAAATAGTCTTATTTTCTCCTAATGTTCTTGCTCGACCTTCTAAATAGGAATGATTGGTTGTTAATGTAAAGTTCTGTGGATTAATTTGCTCTTTTTTCATATTTTTTAATAAAATATCAGCATGAATTTCTGAATCTTTAAGATTAACTTCAGCATCTTTATCTAACCCATAAATGCTAATGCCTGAGCTATTTTCAACGAAAAGCTTGGTATTTTCGAAGACCACTTTATTGGAAGGATCTCGTTCTTGGATGGCATCCGCTCTTTTTTCAGCACTGTGTACATGGCGTTTTTCAGGCACATGATATGGATCATTCCGATGATATGGATCATTCCGAAACAAAATGCCATGTGCTTCATAAGCACCTGTGACATGTATGGTTGAATCCTTAAGGCTGATTTTACCATTAATGTTTACCAAACCAGCTGTTTCCGTTGTTACAACAACTGTTGTGGCGTCAATTACTCCCTCATTTGAGGTACTGAGTGCAACAAAATTTCCAATAACTGTACCTCCTTGGATTTTGACAAGAGAATTTTTTCCTTCTGCATGCACAGCAAAAGATCTGTCTTGAATGTTAACATCTTGCAAAATAACAGTTTTACCATCTTCTACTGCGATTCCAGATTTGATATTTTCACCTTGTCCTAGTTTTCCAGGCGGTATAGATGCTGACCGCACAGGGATTGGCTGTATTCCTCCTGCTGATTTTATAGTTTCAGCTTTTGCAAAAACTGGTAACGCTCCAGCTATGGGGCGTAATGCACTAATTTGTGCAGATATTGATGACTCTTCTACGGGTTTTGCAATTTCAGATCTTGTAGATGCTGTTAGAACTTCTGTTGCTGGTCTTGTAGCTAGAGTTTCTTTTGTGGTGTTTGGGCTAGAGGACGCAGGTGAATGTCTTCTAGATTTAGCGCCTGTTCCTACCGTTGCATCACCTGCTGTAGATTGAGGATTTGCCGGTGAAGATTGAACAGTTTCGGTATTTGATGTTTGTGTACTTTCTCGAGTACGTCTCGAGAGAAAAGTTGTATTTCCACTCGTTAGACTTGAAGATGGCACTTTTTCTTTAGAATTTTGAGAAGAAATTTCGACTGTTTCTGTAGGAGAAGGAGTTATGGTTGTTACGTAAGCCAGTTGTGAATATGGGAGATCTACGGCTGGTGTTCGTAAAGTATGTCTTTCACTATGTGCATAGGATAAATTAGAAGAAGAACAAAACAGAACTCCAGAAATGGTATATAGTAAAACGCTTTTTTTCATATAGATATTCCTAAATATTTTCTCCCCCTCCTTTCAGAAAAAATGGGAATTTCACCCCATTATGTTTTTTTGTAAAATACAAAATAAAACATATGGGACAGGTTTTACGTTTCAAGGTATGAAGTAAAGATTTTTAAAAGCGATAGCGCATTCCACCAGAGAGGTGTATTCCAGATATACCAACTTTTTTGAGTTTGTGTTGATAACTGATATCCCCATGAAGGTTGATATTTGGCGATAAATTTGCATTGACACCTAAACCGCCTTCAAGGCAAGTTTGCAGAGGAGAAAATTGAAAGCTCTTTTTACCAATCTGTAGGGTACTATTTTTACCGAAAGTGTTTATAATGTTCAATTTACCATAGAAGGAAACAGCATGGCCTTTATTTTGTGTCAAACGTCCACCAATACGCAACAGCCATTGATAAGGATGCCCCATATTCACTTTAAAGTTTTCTGCATTTGAAAGAATACCAAGCATGAGACGCTGATAAGAAAGTTGTGCTTGTGGTTCAAGTATTATTCTCTTAACAATAATTGGCACTTTCTGACCAATGGTGGCAGAGGCTCCCAATGTTTTTATACCACTTACTTTTTTGCTATTTTGAGTGAGAGCGGTGGCGATATCTTCTTTGAAAATTCCGTAAGAAAGCAATGTACTTGCATAGACGCCACTGTCATGCTGAATGTTGCCATATGCGGTGAGAGACCATTTATCTAGCGTATTTTTCTGAGAGCTTTGTGTGTTTTTTGGGGTGAAAGCTAATTTGCCATATGTCCCCAAAAGACCAAAATTTGTGCTGGTATTTTGATTTTTCAAAGCGATTAAAGTGAGACCTGCTTGCAATGCAGCGTAGCGAATATCTGCACCAGTACTGTGTGGTGGTGAAGGAGGATTAGAAGACAAGGTCATTCTCTCACCATAAGTAGAAAAGAAAAAACCCGTTTCCTTATTATCCTTTGGCTCAAACATCGTTATTTGCATATTGTCTAACAAGATATTTTGATTATGTATATCCGCAATTCCAGTAGCTAATAGGGCATGGGGCATTGTCAAGTAGCTTGTTATTTGTGGCGTAAGAGATTCCGTTTTTGCTTTAGAACTGATCAAGGCTTGAGATAAAGCTGTGGTTTCTTTATCATTTGCAAGCTGTATTCCACTCTCAGTTTTAGTTGCAGTTTTGCTGGCAGCATCAATTTTTGCTAGCAAATCTTTATAGCTTTTAAGTTGCAGAGTAACTTCACGATTTGTTATTGCGGATGCATTGTTTTTATCTTTTGCAATAGCAGGAGCAAATGCATTTTGTAAAGCATTGGTGGCGGTATTGCTTTGTCTTTGTAAGGCTCTATTCGTTTCGTTTAATTGATATTGGTTATATTTTTCAAGCACAGCATTAGCCAGCAGCATGTGGTTTATATCATGATTGTATTGGTTTGCCATAGCGTGGGTGTATACGCTATTATAGTGAGAATTTTCTGAGGAAGAGCTTTTAATGATATCTGTTTGCACATGATTTAAACCCTCTCTAAGTTTTTGAGAAAAATACGAACCTTCTCCTATCATGCCACCGGAAGCTATTGTTTTTAGCATTTCAAGGTCTTTGTCTTTCATTGTTGTTGTTTGGGCGGCTGTTTGGATTCTCATTAAAACATCGCGATTGTATTGATCAGCTAAGGCATTTGCATACATATGGCCGAGCCTCTCCACCAATTCGTTTTGATTTGCACTAGACCCACTACGACCAGTAATTGAAAAAAAACCGTTAATTCTAGATTTTTCACGTTCTAAAGCATCTTGAAGCGCTTGATTGAAATGTGGATTTTCTCCGACTGTACCAAAGGCACTCATCGTTTTATGGTTGTTTGTTTTCACAGTTGGGGTATTGATAAAGTTCTCTTGAGAATGACGATGAAAACCTTCAAGTGCACGGTGTGTTTGAAGGGGTAAACCAGAAGCGTTGCTTATATAAGTTGCATTAAAATAAGAAAAAAACAAAGTACAAGCGGTTGTGCATAATAATAAACGTTTTTTATGCATAGAAATGTTCCTGATATATTTCTTTTTTTGATAAAAACTTATCCATTTTTTAATGGAGGATATTTTTGTGATTTATATAAGCTAAGCAGCGCTGTTGATATTTCAGCGCTGTATATATTTTAAAAATAAAAATTAAAGCTTTTTAAAAGCGATAACGCATTCCACCAGAAACATTTATCCAGTAGACACCTGCTTTTTGAAGTTTATGT
>NZ_CM001557.1:10000-79444 GCF_000273375.1 Bartonella birtlesii IBS 325 | reverse complement strand
GTTCCGTCTTTAAACCATCACTCCACTCGCTGTTGAAATAAATCTTGGCATCACCCGTTGCATTGTAAACTGTTGCTTCTGTAGGGACCATATTGTCTCGTGATTTATAAACTTCAGCAGTTCGCCCTACACTCAAGGTTTGATATTGATCCTTTCCCAAAGCAGGTGTTACATTAGCGGATGGTGCATTAAATATGATAGAACTATTATTAAGGTTTAGTACCGAAACAGTAGAAAGCGCTCGTTGTTTAATGTCACTGAGTTCAAAATTGAAGGTGTTGAAGTCAGTATCTACATCCTCTCGACTGACCTTTAAGTACCACTTACTGTTATTACTCAGAGTGAGAGCTGTTGTATTCACTTTTAGTGTTCTTGCTCTTCCTTCTAGAATCGAATTTTCAGCAGTTAATGTAAGAGAGACAGGAAGGGTATCGTCGTCATAATATTTACGTTTTGTTTTATTTCTCAATAAAACATCAGCGCGAATTTCTGAATCTTTGAGGGAAATTTCAGCAACAGATTTTGAACCATAAGGCCCCCGAATACCGACACCATCGTTTACAAAAATTTTGCTCTTGGTAAGACTAATTTTATTAATGACACTTTCACCCTCTTTTACATTATTCTTTGGAGTTTCATAGAGAATGATACCTCCACCCCCACCTTTTTGAACGGTTATGCTCGAATCTTCAATATTGATTATACCGTTCTTAGTTTCTAAACCTTTGTATATTGAATTCGCATTAATTCCTTTAGCGTGAATGTGCCCACCTTTTGATACAGAAAAAGCAGCTGATTCTGTGTGTATTGTTGAGTTTGTAATTGTGGCAATTGCTTTGTCAGTTGCAGATACTCCAGCTTCCTTATTGCGGATAAAAACATTATTAAGAGTCTTTTTTTCTCCCCCATCCAGCTTAAATTCATTAATAATTTCAGGAGTTTGTGTATTTGCATAGGTTGAAGCAAAATGAGAAAAAATGAAAGTTCCAGCAATTGTACATAACAAAAGATTTTTCTTATAAATAGATTTCTTACACATAGATATGCCTTTAGTATTGGTATGCCTTTAATGCTTACTTCATTCCCCTGATGGCGCAAGTACTCTAGCGTTTTTATATCATTATGTTTTTCATGTAAAGAACAAAACGAAATATTATGTGGTGCTCTATGATTTGAAAATTGATATGAGAAAATCTTTTAAAATAATCGTATAACTCAGAGAACATGGATTGTAGAAAAGTTTGCTTGATAAGTCTGTGTATCATAAACGCTATAAAACAGAAATTTTGTAAGAATGTTTGTTGCTTAAAGCTTGCTATTATGGAAATTCTACAGAGTTTTGAAAAAGATATGTTATTACACTTGTAAAAGGAGCTTTTATTAGCTTTCTCTCTCTATATATATAGGATTTGCACATAGAAGAGAAAATAAGTGCGCACCTTGTCAATAAAAGAGCTAAAATGTTTTATATTTTTTATCAATATCGTTAGGTTTGTTCGATGTTATAAAACGATAGGGTTACTTTTTTGAAAATTTCGCATTTATTTTGGAAATGAAGAACTTTATCATATTTGATTTGAGCGAAGTGAACTCTCTCAAGGGATGGTGATGGTGTGGATGAAAATTAATCTCCAGCTTTATCATCTTCTTTTAATTCAGCTCCACGAGTTTTAAAAATATTCACGGCGATGTCTTTAAAATAATAGGGATTATGCATTGCTTTTGCTGATGGTTCGATGCCTCAAACACGTGAACATATTTTGCTAGCGCGTCAGGTTGCTGTCCCAGCGATTGTTGTTTTTCTCAATAAGGTTGATCAGGTTGATGATGCAGAGCTTTTGGAGCTTGTTGAGCTTGAAGTACGTGAGCTTTTGTCAAAATATGATTTCTCAGGAGATGATATACCAATCGTTAAAGGTTCGGCACTGGCAGCTTTTGAAGATAAAGATAAAAGCATTGGTGAAGGCGCGGTTTGTCTTTTGATGAATGAGGTTGATAATTATATACCAACCCCTGAGCGTCTAGTTGATCAGCCATTTTTGATGCCGATTGAGGATGTGTTTTCCATATCGGGCCCGTGGTACAGTTGTTACTGGTCGCGTTGAGCGTGGTGTTATTAAGGTGGGTGAGGAGATTGAAATTATTGGTATTCGTCCCACCTCTAAGACAACAGTTACGGGTGTTGAAATGTTCCGCAAGCTTTTGGATCAAGGTCAAGCGGGTGATAATATTGGTGCATTATACTTTTATTTATCGTGTTTTTAATATCGAAGTAGCCTTCGATAAAATAACTTGTATGTTGTATATTCATAGGCTGTTTTAAAAGAAGTATTTTTTAATGTTTTCGCACTCATTTTTATGCGTGCACCTATGAATGGTATAACGATAAATCCATGAAGTATCATCATCTTTATACTTATTTATGCTTATGAAGATGCAAGCTGGTGCTATCATTACACGTTTCTAATTCCCTAATAATTGCTATAGTTTTTGGAAATCTGTGTTGGGTTATAAAAAGCATTTTACCTCTCTTTTTCACGGTTTTATTTATATGCTAATTCCGCTTATAATGTGCAAGTGGATGGTTTTGATTCATTCAACATCAGATTTGAAATAAGAAAATCTTACAGCATTTGGAGCTCTTAATTCAATATGCAAAATAGTTAATTATGCTTATGAATCAATATATTGTATGTATATAGAAAAAACAATTTAATTAGTATTTTTCCATAATAATATAAATTGTAATAAACTAAAAAGGCAGCACGTTGTGCTGCCTTTTGTTAAGATGAACGGAATATAATAGATTTTATAATCCTGCCTCAGAACTGATAGCGTATTCCACCTGAGAAGCTTGCTCCAGATATACCCGTTTTTTGTAGTTTTTGTTGATAGCTAACATCACCTTGAAGTGAGACGTTTTGCGACAATTGTGCATTGATACCAAATCCACCTTCGAGGGAAGAGCCCATAGGATCAAGTTTATAATCCTTATCAATGTAGATTACTTGATTATTGTTCAAGGTTTTGAGGGCGTTTACTTTTCCATAAAAGGAAACAGCACGTCCGTTTTCAGCACTGACAACAGTTTTGGTTAAACGCCCACCAATACGGATTATCCATTGATGAGGATCGTTCATATCAACAGTAAATTTATCGGCATCTGAAATTGTATCAAACATCAAATGTTGATAAGCAACTTGTGCTTGTGGTTCGAAGGTTAAACCTTCCATTCCAGTTGCAAATTGTTTGCCAATAGTTGTGGAGATGCTCAACATTTTAGCATTTTTCAATTTTGCTGTTGTACCAATGAGGGCATTGGTGATCTCTCCCTTTAGAATCCCATAGGATAACAGCGTATCAAGGTAAAAGCCATTGTCATGCTGTAGGGTGCTATAGGCAGTGAGCGACCATTTATCAATGGTGTTTTTTCCAGCATCTTGCATATCTTTTGGGGTGAAAGAAAGTTGCCCATAGGTTCCGGCAAGACCAAAATGTACTGTAGTATTATGCCCTTCCAGCGCTGTGAAGTTAACACCTCCTTGTAAGGCGGCATAGCGAATATGAGCGCCATACCCATATTCAAGAGCTCCCCGCGCGGATGATAAAGTTCCTGTATTTCCATAGGTGTGTAAGAAGAAACCGTTATTTTGTTCTCTTCCTTGTCTTTTCCCTACGACAGATGTTCTGAGATTGGCTAACAATGCGTTCTGCTCAGTCATATCAGTCAATCCACTATAGAAGAGAGCATTTGGCATGACCAAATAGCTTGCCGTTTGTGGTACAAGTTGTTCTACTATTGGATCAGGACCAAGAAAATTTTTATGTAAGCGGAAATCCCAGAAATTTTCATTTTTTTCATCAAAGAGATTTTGTTCAATATTTGCTTTGCCATGGCTTGATTCTAATCCGTAACCGGTTAGCGTATATTTATAAGGCGAACCACCTCTTGTGGTATAGCCGTGAGCTAATTTGAAAGAATTTTCATCAGCCTTTCCAGAAACTTGTATAAGTGAAAGCCCACTTATGTTCGAAGGATTGGAAGCATTTATGGCACTCTCTTTATCTCCTAAATCGCTTGCAATGTAAACTGTTGTGGAGCCTGAAACATCGCCGTGAATGAGGAGATGATCGGTTTCTTGTTCTGCTATTGGCTTGCCATTAGTCCATTTTGTATTGAAATAAATTTTTGCATCGCCTCTTGCATTATAGACTGCCTTGGTATTTGGATTTCCCGAGCCTATATGCAATGTGTGGTAATGACCTTCTGTTGGTTCTTTAAAAACGATAGAGCTGTCATTGAGGTTGAGAACAGAAATATCAGAACGTGATCTTTGAGCGATATCAAGCAGATTGCCAGCAGCATCTTTTTCTTGTGTGCTGGTTTTCAAGATCCATTGTGCTTGATTTGTCAGATCAAAGCGTACCGTTCTGTCGTTTACAATGTTTGCTTTTCCTTCTAAAATGGAATGATTTGCATTTAATGTGAAGGTACCGGAGGATATCTTCTTCATAGTTTTATCATTCCAGGAATTTTCATTATTCCCAAGAGCTGTGTCCCAAAAAACACCATTGTCTAATAACACATCGGCATGAATTTCTGAATCTTCGAGGTTGGCTGTACCGATTGATAGAGTAGGATTATTTTCAATGCTTTTTTCAACAAGAGCTCCAATGAGAATTCCAGTGCCATTATCAACGTGAATATTGGTCTTAGTCAGATTGATTTCGTTGTTTTCATATGTTTGTGGATCATTTGACCCATTTGCATTCGTTTCCGATAAAGCTACGAGTTCTATGCCTATGTTTTCTGCTTTTACAAAAGTATTTTTTAGGTCAATCTTTCCTTTGCCTACTGCCATTAGTGCAACTTTTTTTACATCTATTTCATTTTTTGTGCCATCCTTCATTTTAATTGAAGCATTATTGCTTGCAAAAAGACCAACATCAAAATTTTTAATAGTTGTCTTACCATTTAATTCAATTTTGCTCTTAGGCTCGAAGGAATTTACAGCACTGGTTATATCTTTACTCTTACCACCGGTTATTGTTAGATCGCCACTCGTGATCTTGCTTCCATCGTCTGCATAAAGGCCTTCATCAACATTTTGAATGATTGTTGTGCCCGTTAAGTTAATTTCACTCTTAGAGTCATTTGTAGTTATACCAGAGCGCTTTGTTTCGGATCCAGAACTGATTGATTCATTACCGATGACTGTTAAATTTTCGCTGGTGATTTTGCCACCATTAGATGCGTAAAGACCGTTTAAAGTATTGTTGATGGTTGTTTTGCCATGCAGTTTAATTTTGCTACCAGAGCCAAGTGCGGTTGCACCAGTTCCCTTCCCATTTGTTGTTAGGGTAATATTTGTGGCATCAATTTGTCCTGTTTTTTCTGCAAACAATGCAATATTGTTACTTTTTGTCGTTACACTTCCTCCTGTTATGGTAATTTTTGAACCTGTTTGCGCATGAACACCATTTTCATGAGATGATGTAACTGTAGTATCGTTTAAAGTAATGCTACTGTCGTTTTGAGCAACTATTGCTGTTGTTTTTGCGTCAAATGATCCTCCAGAGACCTTTATTGTAGATTCATTATCGGCAGATATGGCATTTCTTGCTTGTGTTACGGTTACATTGTTTAAAGTGACTGTACTATCATCTGCCAAGATTCCATTCGTGAGCAGCGTATCATCTTTACCACTCGATGCATCTTTTTTACTGCTTGATATGGTCACATTTTCCAGTTTGTTTTCTGCTTTGTTACTGCCCTGGAAGTTAGCACCAGCGGTGGCAGCTTTAATGGTTCCCCCTGTCATGCTGATGGCACCATTTTCATTTGCAAGGAGTCCGGCGTTCTCAGATGACGTAATGTGAGCATCGTTGGTTAAGGTAATGCTACTGTTGTCGTCAGCAATTATTGTTGCGTTTTTTGTCTCAAATGATCCTCCAGAAACTGTTATTGTAGACTTATCCTCTGCGACTATGGCTTTTTCTGCGTTTGTCACGGTTATATTGTCTAAATCAACTGTACTTTTATTTGCATGGATTCCAGTCGTGAGCAGCGTATCGGCTTTACTGCTTGATATGGTCACATCTTTCAGTTTGTTGTTTTCGCTCTTACTGCCCTGGAAGTCAGCACCAGCGGTGGCAGCTTTAATGGTTCCCCCTGTCATGTTGATTGCACCACCATTTTGCGCGAGAAGTCCGGCGTTCTCAGATGATGTAATGTGAGCATTGTCGGTTAAGGTAATGCTGCTGTCTCCTTTAGAAACTATTGTTGCGTCTTTTGTCTCAAATGATCCTCCAGAAACTGTTATTGTAGAATCATTGTCTACAGATATGGCTTTTCCTGCTTGTGTTACGGTTACATTTTTTAAAGCGACTGTACTATTATCTGCCAAGATTCCAAACGTGAGCAGCGTATCGGCTTTACTGCTTGATATGGTCACATTTTCCAGTTTATTTTTTTCGCTCTTACTGCCCTGGAAGCCAGCACCAGTGAGGGCAGCTTGAATGGTTCCCCCTGTCATGCTGATGGCACCATTTTCATTTGCAAGGAGTCCGGCGTTCTCAGATGAGGTGATTTGAGCATTGTCGGTTAAGGTAATGATACTGTCGCCTTTAGAAACTATTGTTGCGTCTTTTGCGTTAAATGATCCTCCAGAGACTGTTATTGTAGAATCATTGTCTACAGATATGGCGTTTCCTGCTTGTGTTACGGTTACATTTTTTAAAGCGACTGTACTATTATCTGCCAAGATTCCAATCGTGAGCAGCGTATCGGCTTTACTGCTTGATATGGTCACATTTTCTAGTTTATTTTTTTCGCTCTTACTGTTTTTGAAGCCAGCACCAGTGAGGGCAGCTTGAATGGCTCCCCCTGTCATGTTGATGGCGCCACCGTTTTGCGCGAGAAGTCCGTAGTTCTCAGATGACGTAATGTGAGCATTGTCGGTTAAGGTAATGATACTGTTGCCTTCAGAAACTATTGTTGCTTTTTTTGCATTAAATGAACCTCCAGAGACTGTTATTGTAGACTCATTGTCTGCAACTATGGCGTTTCCTGCTTGTGTTACGGTTACATTTTTTAAAGCGACTGTACTATCCTCTGCAAAGATTCCATTCGTGAGCAGCGTATCGGCTTTACTACTTGATATGGTCACATTTTCTAGTTTGTTTTTTTCGCTCTTACTGTTTTTGAAGCCAGCACCAGCGGTGGCAGCTTGAATGGCTCCCCCTGTCATGTTGATGGCGCCACCGTTTTGCGCGAGAAGTCCGTAGTTCTCAGATGAGGTGATTTGAGCATTGTCGGTTAAGGTAATGATACTGTTGCCTTCAGAAACTATTGTTGCTTCTTTTGCATTAAATGAACCTCCAGAGACTGTTATTGTAGACTCATTGTCTGCAACTATGGCGTTTCCTGCTTGCGTCACGGTTACATTTTTTAAAGCGACTGTACTATCCTCTGCCAAGATTCCATTCTCGAGCAGCGTATCGGCTTTACCACTTGATATGGTCACATTTTCTAGTTTGTTTTTTTCGCTCTTACTGTTTTTGAAGTCAGCACCAGCGTGGGCAGCTTGAATGGTTCCCCCTGTCATACTGATGGCGCCACCGTTTTGTGCGAGAAGTCCTGAGTTCTCAGATGAGGTGATGTGAGCATCGTTGGTTAAGGTAATGGTACTGTTGTTGTTAGCAGTTATTGTTGCTTCTTTTGCATTAAATGAACCTCCAGAGACTGTTATTGTAGACTCATTGTCTGCGACTATGGCTTTTCCTGCTTGCGTCACGGTTATATTGTTTAAAGCGACTGTACTGTTGTTTGTATTGATTCCATTCGTGAGAAACGCATCTTTTTTACCACTTGATATGGTTACATTTTCCAGTTTGTTTTCGGAGCTATTACTATTCGAGAAGTGAACACCAATGTCGGAAACCGTAACAGTTCCCCCAGTCATTTGAAGGATAGCATTCTCTTTTGCTTCAAGACCCAAGCGGATATCAGAATCCGTTCCTTGAATGATTGTTTTATCTCCCGTTAATTTAATTGCACTGTCTTTGCCTTCAACGCTTATAACGTAGATATTTGTGTTTGAGCTTGAATTTGTATCTTTATTTCCGGTTACCTTTAGATCAGTTCCGATGATTTGCCCTTCCTTTAGGGCATGAAGAGTCTCATAAGTGGCATCTTTAACCTCTTTTTTCTCTCCAGAAGATTCAAGAGATTCTGCGTGCACATTAAACTGAATATTAAAAAGCACAATAGCTGCTGTTGCTATAGATGACAGAAGGGATTTTTTATACACTTGTACTCTCCTTTTAAAAGCCCCCAATACTTATTTCCCCGCATTCTTTTAAAAGAAGAATAGAAATAGATATTGCTTTTCGTTAATTACTCCTAGCGTTGATAATTTATTTTTCTTTCTCTGTCAAATGTTATCAAAAATAAAATTTTAATTTTCAAAATATATAATTAATTTCATAATGTATTTATAAGTGCAATGAGTATTGTACATTATAATAGTATTTATAGTAGTGTTTGTACTATATTTATAAATTATTATATTTCTGTTATTGCATATGACCTTTTATTGTTCATTGCTTTTGAATTATTTGTTAAGAGCTTTTCGTTGAATGTATTTGGCCTTAATATAAAAGGATTCTTTGTACAAATATAATACCAATCTGCTCGTTGTGCTCGTTGCTTATGTGTTTCTTTATAGGGATATTTGATATTATACCGATATTTTAAAGTTCTTGATAGAACTAGGGGCAGGGAGTATATTTTTGATCAAAATGCGTTGTGTTGATGCAGAGCAAGAAAAATGTATTTTGTGCTGAATTTCAATAAATAAAAAAGCTGAAAACTGAAAGTTTAAAGTGAATGCTGCTTTCAGAACATTGAAATTGTGCGTATATAAATAGTCATTATTTTGCGCTTTTGACATATTCTTGGCTCAAAAATCAAAAAACTGCTTTTAGAAGTTTTTTATGATAAACAAAATACGTAATGTTTTTTATGTTGCTGCGTTTATGAGATATAAAACTGAATATATAGCAATCATTACGATTGTTTTTATTCTTTCTGGCTGTTTTAATATTGGGGCTGAAAAAGCAAAAAAAATGAGAGACTTTATAATACGTTAATGGATTGGTCCATAAAAGAAAAGTCTCTTACAAAAAATTATACCGCCATTATTATGGCTGATTCTCAGCCGTAGCGTTTGAATTCTGGTGATGCTAATGGACTGTCTAACAGGGAGCCGTGGTTAAAAATCAATGAGCAGGTTACCAATGTCATAAAAGCGCAGAATGTTGCTTTCCATATTGTGAATGGTGATTTGACAGAATTTGGTCAGCAGAAAAACTATGATGATTATAAGAATCCCTATAAAAATCTTAGCTCTCCTATCTATGAGGGATTGGGTAACCATGATTATGTGAATAATGTTGGTCTTGGTACTATGCCTGAAGTGTTCAATTTTTATAGGGATGCCTGCGCTGTAAGTGCAGTTTTAAGAATGGTGGTGGAAATCAAAAAATATCGTAGCCAGTTATCTCATTTTAGTGCGGATGTTACTGGAAGTTTTTTTCCTGTTTCGGGTGGGGATATTCATACAATTAAAGGGAGCTTGAGTTATTCTTGGGATTATGAAGATGTTCATTATGTGCAGCTTCATAATTATACAAGAAATTGATTTATAATGATAATTCACTGTTTTGTATGTTGAATGAGAGTCTCGAATAACGTAAGATTCTCTCATTTCAAATCTGTGTATCTTGAATCAATCAAAACCACTCATTTGCGCATAACAAGTGGGATGAGTGTGTGGATAAAAACTGTATAAGAAAGGAGTAAAAATGGTCCTTATGAATCGTCTGAATGCAAGGGCTGTTGCAACATTGGGAGCTGGCTTGCTCCTTCATAAGCGTAAAGATGGGGGTGCTCAATAGATTTACCGTTATACCCTTCACGGGCGCCGTCGTGAAATGGGCTTGGGAGCGTTGCGAGATGTTTTTTTATCCAAGTTGAACAGTGCATTTGAGAGGACAATCTGTGGAAGTACAAATCAGTAAATCTTTGGATTGGCTTAAACAAGATTTAGCTGCTGCTGCAAGAGGTAAAGTGACAATTATTAATTTTCACGATGCTCGTGCTGCTTCTGTGAACGGGCGAAACATTTTTTATTCGTAAACAGAATGCTAAAGATTTGTTAGTATTTAAGTCAATTATTACTTCTCATAATGTTAAAGCAATATTTGTTGCACATACGCGTTATCAAGTCTTATTGCCGTGCAAAAAATGATAAGGTTTTTGGCAATATTCCTGTCTATACAGCTGGTGCACTTTTAAACGGAGATTATTATCTTATAAATGTGAAAGGGAAAAGCATTCACGTTGAAGCCTATAATGAAGAAATAGGAAAACCCCTTATTAATTAAAGATCTTGGCATTATCGGAAAAGATACAGAGTTTTCCCCAAGTTGTAAGAGAAGTGTTGCCTACACTACAATATAAGGGGCAAAGCGTATTGGAGGCACAAATTTGAAAAATCAGTATTTCAAGATTGTACTGCAGTGTCTTAAAAATCAAAATGTTTTGTTTTTTCTTTGTATCTCATGATTCTATGTAATGGGGGTGATGTGCATGTTGAGTCTTTTATATTCTATGATCTACATTAACTGATTTGTATGGAATGTGTTGAGCATTTTCTATTTGCCTTGAGAGAGTATAAAATATGCATTTTAGAAGAGCTTTTTTCATTAATTTCTATATTTCATTTTGCTGAGATATTGGTGTTTTTATTCATCGCAAATATACCTTAAGCTGTGTGTGTTAAAGATATGATTTTCATAATGAAGAGGTTTTTTCTTTTGTAGTTTGTGTGGTTGTTGTTAAGAAATAAGCAAATGGTTTGAAAGAGTGCAGACAACACATAACACATGGTTACAGTTTTATAAATAAATACAACTTTTGATTGAATTAAGGCAAAAATACATCTTTTATGATATGTTGCGTGAATTATAAAAAATATGCCATAAAATTGATAAAAAATTTTCAAACTTCTTTGTAGTTTGATAGTAAATTTTGTACTAAATGTGAAGAGGTGGAATGAGAAAAAGATATGTATTAACTTAATATTTTTATTATATTTTCATAATGAAGTGGGTGTTTTTTCAAATTGGATTTTGACAGTTAAAAATCTAAAAAAGAGTGAAAAATGGCAAAAATCGGAATTTGAGTTAAAAATCAAAGAAGGCTTTGAAAAAATAGATTGCTGCAAAACCTAGTGGCAAGCTAATACACTCAGAGTGTATTGAATTTGGCTGGGGAACCTGGATTCGAACCAAGATTGACGGAGTCAGAGTCCGCTGTTCTACCATTAAACTATTCCCCAATAAGCCAATAGCACCATTTTTAGCAGATTTTAGAGTGCAGGCAAGGATAAAAGAGAAGTTTTGCGATTATTGATGATGAGAAGAATTCATCGATAATAAAAGGCGATAGGAATGTCATCGATTGTTTTGATCTGAATGTCCACATCGTAAATATCTTTAAGAATTTCTGGTTGCATAATTTCTTGTGCTGTTCCACAATATGCTGCTTTGCCATGTTTTAGGGCAACAATCATATCTGAATAAGAAGAAGCAAAATTAATATCATGCATCACAATAAGAATAGTTTTTTTGAGTTCATCGGCAGTACGGCGTAGTTGCTTCATCATGGCAACGGCATGTTTCATATCAAGATTGTTTAAGGGTTCATCTAACAAGAGATAGTCGGTATCTTGACAAATAACCATGGCAATAAAAGCACGTTGGCGCTGTCCACCAGAAAGTTCATCCAAAAAGCAGTCTTTTAAGTCTTGTAAACCGAGATAGTGCAGGGCACTGTCAATAAATTGTTTGTCTTCATGTGTATTCCAGCCTTTTGAGTAGGGGTAGCGCCCGAAACTTACTAAATCGTACACGGTAAGACGAAAAGATAAAGGATTATCTTGACGCAAAATTGAGAGTTTTTGCGCTAAAATAGTGTGAGGAACTTTATCGACATCAAGGTTGTCGATATGGATTGTTCCTTTATGATGCGGCAAAAGACGTCTAATCAACATCAAAAGCGTTGATTTACCAGAACCATTGGGACCAATGAGAGAAATAATTCCTCCTTTTGGGAGCTTAAGGCATAAATTATCGATAATCAATCTAGCTCCATAAGCTTTGGAAAGGTGATTGATCTCAATCATTTTAGTTTTCCCTTCATCAGCAAAGTTAAAAAGACAATACCGCCACAAAATTCAATAATAAAACTTAAACGCCCTACCATATGGAAAATTTGTTCTAAAATGAATTGTCCACCAACCAGACATATAATCGCTAGTAATATCGCAATAGGTACGACAACTGCGTGTTTTGCTTGTGGGGAAAGTTCATAAGCAAGATTGGCAACGAGTAACCCAAAAAAAGTAACAGGTCCTACTAGTGCAGTAGAAATTGAAACAAAAATAGAAACAAAAATCAGAATAGCTGTAGCGCTTTTGCGATAATCTACCCCTAGATTAAGCGCGTTTTCGCGTCCCAGGGCAAGAATATCAAGTAGATAACGTAAGCGCCAAGCAATTAGACTCACGACGAAAACAGTAATTGTAGCAAAGCTTACGAGTGACGTGTTGAATTTATTAAAATTTGCGAACATGATATCCGTTAAATTCATCATTTGATCTGGGTTGAGTTGCAATTGCATAAACATGCGTAAGCTGAAAAAAAATCCCCCCAAAATAATACCAATCAAGAGTGTTACATGAAGTCCTTTTAGGGTTCCTGAAAAGAGCCAGCGAAAAAGGCTTATGGAAAAGAAAATGAGAATAAGAGCTTCAAGAACTAACTGCCCTTCTTCATTTAACAGGGGCAATGAAAGGGAACCAAAAAAATACATTATGGTAGTTTTTATGAAAATATAAAGCTGATCAAATCCCATAAGTGAAGGGGTGAGGAGGCGATTATTGACAATTGTTTGAAAAAAAATAGTAGCAACCGTAATCGTATAGGCAATGAGAAGAAGAGAAATAAGTTTTGTGAGTCGAAATGTCCACGTATAGATGTTGATATTCCATGTCATGTAAAGACTGATGAAGCTACATGCCATTACGATAAGTGTTGTCAGTACAAGTGTTGTTGCTTTTTTTCTATCCAAGACGCTTTCTCCAGCGCAACAGTAGTATCATAAAAATAAAACTGCCGATAATACCCATTGTTGTGCTGATGGGAATTTCAAGGGACGGGTGCATGATTCGTCCTAAAAGATCACAGATCAAGACAAGTCCTGCACCGCTGATTGCTACCCAAGGAGCCGTGTAGCGCATATTATCTCCCATGAAATTTGAAACAAGGTTTGGAATAATCAGTCCTACAAAAGGAATTCGGCCGACTGTACAAACAACAACGGCAGTGATTGATGCGATAATAAAAAGACCAAAGAGCATCATAGTACGATAATTTAGTCCAAGGTTATTGGTTAAATCTTCTCCAAGACCTGCTACGGTAAAACGGTCAGCAGTCAAATAGGCAAGAATACAGAGAGGAAGAGAAAGCCATAAAAGTTCATATTTTCCCTCAAGAATCATCGCAAAACTGCCAAATAAATAGCTTTGTAGAGAGGGAAGCAACATTTCATAATCAGCAATGGCATTGGTTAAGGAACCGATAACATAGCCTAGCATAATTCCTATAAGGGGTACAATGAGGCCAGATTTTAAAGGAATTTTACGCAGTAAAAACATAAAGAGTAGTGTGCCAGACATGGCAAAAATCGCTGCAACTACCATTTTTCCTAAAACAGGAATATTGGGCAGGAAAATCATGACAAAAACAATACCAAGGGAGGCTGATTCAACGGTTCCTGTGGTGGATGGCTCGACAAAATGGTTGCGCGCAAGCAATTGCATAATCATACCTGAGAGTGCAAGGGCCGCACCTACCAAAAGCACCGCAATCGTACGAGGAAGGCGCGTTTGCCAAAAAATAAGCCATGCATAGGGATTGTTTGATAAGAGGTCAGAAGGTTTTATATCAGAATAACCAACAAAAATGCTGAGAATAGAGAGCAAAACAAGAATTGTTATGGTTATCCAATAATTTTTCACGTTAAGTTATTTTCCAACAGAAAAAAGCGAAGGTTATTGATAAACAACCCTCGCTTTTAAATTTTATTTTTACAACAAGCAAGCTGTTTCGTGTGCTTATTTGCTTTTTGTAAAGGCTTCATTGATTTGTTGTGCTGCTTCGTTAAGCCCTGTTAAACCACCAGCTGCACGATACCAACTCCAAGAATCTAAATAAATAATCTGCTTTTTTTGGCCGGCCGTTGTGCGGTGAACAAGCTCATTGTTAAGTAGTTGTGCAGCAGATTGTCCTTCCCGTCCGATTGCTGCATCCCGATCAATAACCAATAACCAATCAGGATTGGTTTCGAGAATGAATTCAGGAGAAATGAGCTGCCCATGTTTTTGTACTGTGAGTTTATCGGTTGCGGGAGCAATACCAAAGGCGGAATGGAGAATATCAAACCGCGATTTTGAACCCAAAGCACTGATTTTGCCACCAGAAGTCATCAGTACAAGCCCTGTGCCTTTCCCTTGGGTGTTTTCACGGACTTTTGCTAAATTTTCCTTAAGTACTGTAATCTCTGCTTCAGCTTCTTTTTCTTTGCCAAAAATTTTCCCAAGGATAGACACATTTCGTTCGATATCCGCAAGAGAATTTTCATTTCCTACAGTTAGATCAATAGTTGGAGCAATTTTGGATAAATCTTTATATTTAGCTTGAGTTCTTGAGGAAATAATAATTAGATCAGGCTGAAGAGTGGCAATTTTTTCATAATCAGGTTCAAAAAGGGTACCAATTTTTTCATATTGTGCATCATTAAACTGCTGCAAATATGAAGGCTTTTTCCCTTCAGGAATACCGATAACGGCTTTGATCCCAAGTCGATTCATATTATCAAGTGAGGCAATATCAAACACAATAACTTTTTGTGGAGCAGTGGGAACAGAAGTTGTGCCTGAAACATGATCAATAGTTATATTTTCTTTAACATCTATACCTGCCCATGAATAAGTTGTAAAACTTATTGCGATTAGCAGAACAGAAGTTACCCATTTTAGATATTTTATCATCATCATTTTATCCTTTTATTTTATAAAATATTAAGGGTTTACGTACTTAAAAACTTATATTTAGACATTTTTGTGTACAAAGCGATATTATAATAAATTACACTATGTTGTAAAATAGACTAATGTATGTTACAGAACGTGTACTTATCTCATTTTCACTTAATTCTAGTGTTTTTGCAACATTATTTAGAAAGTTTGACATATGACCAATGTATTTAAAAAGCGTACACGTTTGTGCGCACTGACGACAAGTGCTCTCTTCTTTTTACAAGCTGTTAATGTTTCTGTGGGGGCACAGGTACGTAATGATATTCAGGGTAATGATATTCAGGGTAATGATATTCAGGGTAATGATATTCAGGGTAGTGGTATTCGGGGTAATGATATTCGGGGTAGTGGTATTCGGGGTAATGGTATCCAAGATAATAGTATTCAAGATAATAGTATTCAAGATAATGGTATTCGAGATAATGGTATTCGAGATAATGGTATTAATAGCATTCCTTCCGGTGGTGCTCCTAGGGCGGAGTCCGTCAGTAAGTGTAAGATAGGTACTGCTCAAGATAATCATCATAGTAATTATAATCTTGAGCATAAACCTATTGTCTGCAGTGGTGGAGTGTACACTGCAAAAAACAGTAAAATTGAAGTAACAAAATATAGTGAAAATCCCATATCTACAAAAGGAAAAGCAGGGGAAGACTATAGGAGGACGGATATTAAACTACAGAAAATGTATTTGTGGGGAGTCCGTCCTTCTAATGATAGCGGTTTTGAGTCTCCTATCCAACGTCTTTTGGGAAGTGGTGATGAAAACAAGGGGTCCGGTGAAGCAGCAGGAAAGGGGAGTGCTGTATTTGTGACAAAAGCAGGTTCAAGGGTTAGATTAGACGAATCAAATATTAAGACTTTTGCTGTCGGACTTCATGCTGAACAAGGTGGATGGATTACCATGAAGGGGGGAAAAATCAGAAATGTTGATATTGGTGCTTTTGCTGATAGTTTTTCGTCTATTTTTTTGGGTCATGTTGAAGTTGATGTAAGTTACTATAATAATACTAGTGAGGATGATACCACTAAAATTGGTTTATTTGCTGATAACCATTCCGGTATTATGATGAAGTCTGGGTCAATTATTTTTCCCAAAATGGGTGGAATAGGAGTTGTGTCGAGAGATGGATCTGCTATTAATTTAGACAAAGTTAAAATTAAATCTAAACCTGGTGGTAATGGGACAAGTAATACAGGGAGTTTTGTCTTCTTGTCAGATACAAAAGGTTTTATTTCCTTTGATAATGGGAAATTAGATATTTCTAATGTTCCTCTTTTCTGGATTCGTGATGAAGTTTCTAGTGTTTCCAAGAATAATATTAACTCGTTAGCTGGTGTTCCGATACCAGAACCTAGTAATGAAATACCTCCTATCCCTAATTCAAATACTGATTTCCACGTTTCAGGTGGTATTCCCTTTGTTGATAATGTTTCTCTTTTTCATGAGGAGAATGGAGCGCATTCCCTTGATAAAGTTATTGAAGCTCATGAAACTTATGGAGCTTATGGAGCTTATCAAGCTAAAAATGAAGCTTTTGATGATGTTGTCTCCACTATAAAAGCTATTACAGAGGGGGATAGTTTCTTTAGTAAAGATTCTTTAGGGGTTAGTGCTAGTATTAGATCTTCAAGGATTCGTTTGACGGGAGATACTTATGGTATCCACTTTAGTAAGAAGCAAGAAGAGGAAGAAGAAAGTAGAGGAAATGTAGGAAAAAAAGCCAATTTGCGTGCGGTTCTTTTAAAGAAATCCTCTTTTAAAGTTCCAGATGGTGTGGCAGTTTTGGGTCTTGATTTAAATGGTTCTGTTATCTTAAAAGACGAATCTGTTCTTTCTGGAAGAGTACTATTGGAAGCTGAATCTTCTTCTAATATGTCGATTTTTGCTTATAACTCTTTAATTGGTGGTCCTGCTCGTGTTGATGAAAGTTCTAATGCAAAGATTTTTTTACAGGGATCGGAATGGCATTTAATAAAAGATAAAAATCAGAGGCTTGATGGCTCTAAATGTTTAGATTCATGTATTTCGTCTATAACACTTAGAAATAGTAATATTCGGTTTATGTCTTTGGGATCTGGAAACAATGCAGCCTCTCAAGGTGGAGATCAAGCAGACCAAGCAAAGCAAGTAAACGGTGGAGATCAAGCAAAGCAAGTAAAGCAAGTAAAGCAAGTAAACCAAGGTTATCAAATACTTCGTATAGGGAAAGGGGATGGTGTAGTTTTTAGCACTAAGGGTGATGCTAAAGTTCATTTCAATGCGAATTTGATGCCTAGCGAAGCGGAGAATTCTCAAATATCCGATAGGTTATTAATTCATGGTGATGTTGATGGGAAAACAAAAGTGTCTGTACATGACACTTCAAATAGTAATGAAAAAAAGAACAGGATACACTTTATAGCACATCACTTATTCAAGTTTTTGGAGAGGCAAAAAGCGACAGTTTTACTTTAGAAGGTGGTTATATTACACGAGAAGGGACGCCTTATAAGTATGTTCTTCGTGGTTATGGTCCGTCTATCCCTGCAAAAATGAATTATTTTGATAAGACATTGGTGAGGAATAGTGGAGATGTTTGGGATTTTCGTTTAGAAAGCCAAAATATACCCTATGAGGATAACGGACATTTTTTATATGTGTCTAAAGCTCGTGCGCTTACCATTCCAGTGTCTGAAGAAACTGAAGAAACCGAAGAAACCGAAGAAAGTGAGCCTTCTGTAACATTAGTTCCTTCTTTTGAATCCCCTGAAGAGGATAGTGAAAATTCTGAAACTACAGAATCTCTTACCGTAACAGGTACTGGAGCAGTATTGGATAGGCAAGGATATGATGTAGTAGATGAAGAGGGTAATACAATAATATCTGATAGTGATTCTAATGAAATTGATATTGTAACAATTCCATCTACTGGAATTCCATCTGGTCCGTCTATCGTAACTGTTACACCTACTTCATCTAATGAAGGTTCTAAATCTAATGAAGGTTCTAAATCTAATGAAGGTTCTAAAAATGTAGAATCCACGGTGTCTAAACAGAAAGAATCTTCAGCAGTAGGACGTCTTTTGCCTGGTTCTGGAAATTCTCAATTACCTCAGAATGTTACTTTTACAGTACCGAATGAACCTGTAGCTATAGTTTCATTGAAGTCTACTGCCTCTACAAAGCCTACAAAGCCTTTGACTTCTGAGGGGCTTAGTACAGGTAAAAAAGATGGTTCTAATTGTAGTATTTCGAATGGAAATGGTGATAAGAAATCGCTAGTTTCTTATTCATGCGATAATGGTAAATCATATACGGTTAAAGGAGTTACACTGACAGCGAGTAATCAAGCTCAGCATTCTATGTATGCAAAAAGTCAGGATACGGTCATTAACCTAGAAGGTGCTACAATTAGCGGAGCAGGTTCTTCTGGTAATGAAAATGATGTTGATTTTACTGGATCTCAGTTTGCGAGTGCTGTGCTTGCAGAAGAAGGTGCGAAAGTTATTCTAGATAAGAAATCAAACATTACATCTTCTGTGATTGGGTTGGAAGCGCAAAAAGGTGGGGAGGTGAAAATGATTGAAGGAATGGTCAATGCTCGTTATGTGGGAGCTTTGGCTGGCACTGGAGCATCTGTTAATTTAAGTAATACGAAAATTAATATGGTAGGGGGAGGGGTTGCCGCTGGCTTAGCGAGTAAAGGCGGTGAGATAACTATGGATTCTGGGACAATTTCTCTGAAAAATGGGATAGCAGTTCGGGCAGAAACAGGGGCGCATATTAAATTAGATAAGGTTGTCATTACGGCTAAAAAAGGTACAGGAGAGTCGAATTCTATAGATAGGTTTGGACGTGCTGCTATTTTGGTGAGTGATAATGCTTCTGTTGAGTTTGCAAATGGTAATGTTGTCACTGATGCCAATGCTTTGTGGGTTAAAGGAACGAGTAATGTTGTTGAAACCGGTTCTTCTAGGAAAAAGAGATCTTCTGATATTCTTCCTGCTATGAATTATGCTAAACCTTCTATGAATTATGCTAAAATTGAATCTTCAACTGTTAGGGTGGAAGGTGATAAATCCTATGGTATATATTTTGATGGGAGAGAGCAACAAGAGGTTGGTCAACAGAATAAAAATAAGGTTCCAGTGAAGGTTGTTGCCAAGTCGACTGAAAGAGGACATTCTGCTGAGAAAGCCGATGTTGTTAAGCGAAGTGCTAAATCTTTACAAGAAAGAACACCTATAGATATAACAACGGGTATGGTTTCATTGAAAAAAACTGATTTCGAAGTTATAAAGAGTGTTGCTATTTATGGAAATCATTCTAGTGGAGGTGTTTCCTTAGAAAATAAAACAAAACTTTCTGGTGACTTATTGTTGAGAGCTGAGAATAATTCTAATATATCGCTTTCGGTTAATGACTCGGTTATTGTAGGAGGTTCAAGTATTGAAAAAAATTCTTATGTCAATTTAGATCTGACTAATGGATCAGAGTGGTTTATAAAAAGAGGTGAACATAAGAATTGGGGTACTACAGATTCAGAGTGTGTAGATTCTTGTGCTTCCTCTGTACGTCTTGTAGATAGTGCTATTGAGTTTGTTGCTCCAGAATCTGGAAATCTGTATCAGACTCTCCGTATTGGAAATGGGAGCGGCAAGGTTTATGAGGTTCACGGTAACGTTTCAATACGTCTCAATGCGCGTTTAAACCCTAGTGATCGGAGTGAAGAGCAAGTAACTGATAGGGTTGTAATTCATGGTGATGTTTCTGGAAAAACAAAAATACATGTACAAGGAGTTTCCGGTGATGTAGGAGAAAAAGGTAGGAGTGATAAAAGGATTCCTCATAGTGTTCCAGTTATTCAGGTTTATGGAAAGGCAGAAAAAGATTCTTTCTTGCTGAATGGTGGTTATGTTGCACTGTTGAATTCACCTTACAAATATGCTCTTCGTTCTTATAGCCCAAAAGAAACTTCGAAACAGGAGCATGTTCAGCAAAAATTTGTTAAGGATGGAGGAGAATTCTGGAACTTTCGTTTAGAAAATCAGTATGTTAAACCTACCACTCCTATGGTTGGATTTGTTCTTTCTGAAAGATTTGTCAGATCTGTTGTTCCACAAGTTCCAACTTATCTACTCTTGCCTAATAGCATATTCCATGCTGGTTTGATGGATATCAGCAATCAAAACAAGCAGTTGGAAACACTGCGAGTTAGGTTTAATGGAATGTTAGAAGGTCGCCAAAGTCCTGCGTTATATTTGCGTGGCTATGGTGGAAATTACCGTTACACTTCAGATTTGTCTGCACTTGAATATGGTTACAAAGGTGACCTTGATTATAATGGTGTAGAGGCAGGGCTTTTATTACAAACAATTGAAAATGTTGATAATACTGTGTCCTTTGGAGTTATGGGATCTTATGGAAAACTTTCGTTACAGCCTTTGAATGTTGAACAAAGTCAAGAAAGTGCGTTTGATAAATGGACTGCTACGGCATATGGTAGTATGCAGCATGATGCTGGATTCTATATAGATGGTCTTGTGTCTTATGGTTTGTTTAAAGGTGATGTTCTTACCCTTGCACGAGGTAAGACAGCCACATTAAAAGGCAATCCTTTAAGTGTTTCTTTGACTGGTGGCCAGACAATTGCAACAGGATATGAAGGTTTTGTATTTGATCCGCAAGTTCAGGTTATTTATCAACATCTGCAGTTTGATAAAGCCCATGATATTGATGGTTTTGATATTGAAATGGGAAAACTTGATCAGTGGGTAGCACGTGTTGGTGGACGTTTGAGTAAGACTCCTAAGAACTCTGAAGCAGTGAATGTTGTTACATTTTATAGTAAGCTTTATCTTGCCCATGGTTTTGGAGGCAAAAAAGCTGTGTATTTCAAAGATGCTTTCCAGTTAGGTGCTTTTGGTTCTTCTTTAGAGGCTGGTTTAGGCTTTAATGCCAAATTGTCTGCACAGTTTTCTCTTCATGGGGATCTTGTCTATCAGCATAAACTCAATAAGGCTGGTTTTTCTGGAACAAGTTTTTCTGGAGGAGTCCGTTATCAGTTTTAAGATAATTTATAGTACGGACATTTTAGACAAAGGCAGCACTGTGTGCTGCCTTTTTTCTTTTTGTGTTGTTTTCTTTTGAGAGGAACGAAAAAGCCATAATTGGTTTCACATATGAGAGCATCTTTATGGTGAAGCGAACTTTCTTAAAATTTTGCGTATCATGATATGATACGGTCACTCATTCTAAGACTCTTTGATAGTTTTCGTGCTTAGTATTAGTGTACAGTATGCTTTTCTATATACATCTGATTTATCTGCTGTGCCCCTTTGTATTTTCTAAATTTTTCGCTTTTAGAATTTTTATTGGTTTTCATAGCCCTTTTTATGCATATTTTTGTCAAATTTCTAAAATTCACAATGATAGATTGATTATCCTGTTAATTACACTCTATAGTTTTATTTTTTCTTTACACGAAATACAGAATGCATTATACACGTATAGATTGCGTATAATGATTGTTCTCTTATAGGTAGTTGTTGTCTTCCGTGTAGACCTTCAGCCAAACTTATTGGAGCAATTCATTACACAGTTCAAATAAGCGGTAGATCCGTTCTTTTGGTTACACCTTTTTGTGTTTTGAGGTGCTCGTCGGCATGTTTTTATCAGTGCTTTTGTTTTCAATGAGAGGGGAAAGAAAGTTTCGAGGGAACTATGATTAAAATATTTAGAAATCGTATGTGTTTATATACTGTCACAACAGCTGTCTTTTCTTTATTACAAAATGGAGTAGCAGTTGGTGCAAATTCAGAGAAATATACTATCAAAGTTATTCCTATAGTGCCTTCTTATCTAGATGGCTCTCCTGTTATATCTCCTGGGTCGAGTGGAACTATAAATCTCGCTTCTGCTATTTCCCCTCTTAGTGGGAATAATAACTCTAAGCCTCTTAGTGGGAATAACTCTAAGCCTCTTAGTGGGATAGGTGGGGATAAGGATGGTAGCTATACTTATAAGTATGATACCGCTAAGAATCAGGTGACGCTATATGATGGTACATATTATATATGCAATGATTGCGGAAACGGTCAAATTGATAATAAATCTTATAATTCTACCAATAATTCTACCAACGAATGGGAACCTACTAGCTTTACTGCTATAACGGTGAAGGGAATAGGTACAGAAGTTAAGGGTAAGGATGTAACGGTTAGTGGTAATGTTTCTGATGAAAATTTTCTAATTGGTATGCATGCATCAGAGAATGGCAAGATCGTTTTGGAAGCTCCGACTGTCAAAGGTACAACTATAGCTCTTCGTGCGACTAATGGAGTGATTGAGGTAAAGAATGGGAAGATTGAAGAAAATCATGAGGGTGTTGATGCAGCAGAGAGTTCGTTTGTTCTTTTAGAAGATACAGATATTAAAACTGCTAATGGGAATGCAAGTCTTTTAAGTTATGATCGTTCAGAGATTTGGATGTCTGGTGGATCCATTGATTTTATGAACAGCCATGGGATTTCTTCGAGGCTAGGTGGAAAGATAAATCTCGAGAATGTTAAAATTACTGGGAAGGGTAAAGAAAAAAATTCGGGTAATCATGCAGTTGTACATACGGACTTAGAGGGGGATGTGAATTTAAAGGGTACTACTATTAGTGCTACGGATATCCATGGCATATTATTAGAAAATGCAGTCAATATCTCCAATTCTATTCCTTTTCAGAAAGTTAAAGATTTATCGGATGAGGATTCCGAGTCGAAAGTTTCTGTAACTGAAGTTAATATTAAATCTTCTTCTGTTAATGTAAATGGTCATGGATCTTACGGTATCTATTTTAAAGGAAATAAGCCGTTGACAGAATCTAATCTTCACGAAGAAGATTCATCAGAAGAAGACAAAAAACGCTCTAGAATGGAATTTGTTGATTTGAATAAGACAAAATTTTCTGTTGAAGATAATGCTATTCAAAGCACTAACATCATTAAAGGTATTGTTAGTTTAACAGAAAGTACGTTGAGTTCAAAGAATTTATTCTTAAAAGCTGAGAAGGGGGCTTCTTTAACAGTTTTGGCTACGCATTCTACCCTTGAGGGGGGAGCTCATATTGATGACATTTCTACTGCTAAACTTTATTTGGGCGATAATTCTGAATGGATTTTAAGAAAATCAGGAGAGAGAGAACAGAGTGGATTGAGTTTGATAAATGATTCATCTGTTTCACACGTTACTCTTATGAATGAGAGTTCTATTAAGTTTACAAAATTAAAGCCTGCAGCTGATCAGAGCTACAGTTATCAAAAACTTAGCATTGGAAATGGCATTGGTGTTGCTTATAAGGCGCAAGATGGTGCGCATATTTATTTTAATACATATCTGAATGAGGGAGGGCCCCTTGATAAACAACAGACAGATCGTGTTTTAATTCATGGTGATGTTGAGGGAAAAACTATGGTTCATGTGCGTGCTGTTTCAGGAAGTCCAGGAGGAGTTACGGGTAGTGGTGGAAATAACCAAGGAATTTCAATTATTCAGGTCTCTGGTAAGGCAGAGAAGGATTCTTTTCAGTTAGACGGTGGTTATGTCGCGTTAGATAATGCACCTTATCAGTATCGACTTTATGCTTATGGTCCAAGTTCTGAATTAGGGCAGGGGGAAGCTTCTCAAAGACAAGTTAAAGGTGAAGGGGATTTTTGGGATTTTCGTCTTGAAAATGGATATGTTAAGCCTGAGCCTGAGCCTGAGCCAAAGCCGGCTCCTGATCCATTACCGGGGCCCACACCTTCTCCAGAACCAGAGCCTCTTCCTAAGCCGGGTGTTAAGGCTGTTGTTCCACAAGTTCCAACTTATTTGCTTTTGCCAAATGCTTTGTTCCATACAGATTTGATTAATATTGATAATAAAAACAAGTGGTTGGAGTCATTACGCGTTGTTTCCGGTGGGATGTTAGAAATGCGTGAAACCCCCGCTTTCTTTATGCGTGGTTATGGTGGTAATCACCGTTATACGTCAAATCTTTCTATGCTTGAATATGGGTATGGAGGTGAACTTGACTATAATGCCATTGATGCAGGTGTTTTGCTACAAAAGATTGAAAATATATATGGTTCTAGTTCTTTTGGAGTGATAGGATCTTATGAAAGGCTTTCTTTACAGCCTCTAAACGTTGAACAGAGTCGAAAAAGTACTTTTGATAAATGGGTCGTTACGGCGTATGGTGGTATGCAGTGGGATGCGGGTTTTTATGTTGATGGCCTTTTATCTTATGGTTTGTTTAAAGGTGATGTTCTCACTCTTGCGCGGGATAAGACAGCAACGTTAAAAGGGAATTCTCTAAGCGCTTCATTGACTTCTGGTAAGCCGTTTATGATAGGCGATGAAGGTCTTATTTTGGATCCCCAAATTCAGGTCGTTTACCAGCGTCTCCAATTTAATAAGGCCCATGATATAGATGATTTTGATATTGAGATAGGAAATATTGATCAGTGGGTAACACGTGTTGGTGGACGTTTAACAAAGATGCTTACTGTAGGAGAAGAAGCGCGTGTCATTTCTTTTTACGGAAAGGTGCATGTCGCACATGGTTTTGGAGGGAAACAATTTGCGCATTTTAAAGATGCTTTTCAATTGGGCGCTTTTGGTTCTGCACTAGAGACGGGATTAGGTTTTAATGCTCAATTGTCTCCGAAATTTGTACTTCATGGTGATCTGGTTTATCAGCACAAGCTAACGAAAGCTGGTTTTTCTGGTACTAGTTTTTCTGGTGGACTGCGTTATAATTTCTAGTTTTATTAGTTTTTAGCTAATCCTTTAAAAAGTCACAAGCATAGCTTGTGACTTTATCATTTTGAACTCTTACCTTTTTAAGGAATAGGTATTTTTCGTGTTTTAAATGCGTTTTTGTGTTCAATAATTAATCGTTGAAATTGTCACATTTCTCTTTTTAATCTTTTTTGAATAAATACAACAAAATCAAATGCTTGTATATTATAAATGGAATGGACATATGGATAAAAATCATTTTATAAA
Organism: Bartonella birtlesii IBS 325; assembly: GCF_000273375.1. NCBI lineage: Bacteria > Pseudomonadati > Pseudomonadota > Alphaproteobacteria > Hyphomicrobiales > Bartonellaceae > Bartonella > Bartonella birtlesii. Next base: position 54,196 of record NZ_CM001557.1, on the reverse strand, counting down.
AGGCTAAAGATATCTCTTAAAACCGTTGCAAAGCAAGGTATTTGTAAACATTTTGAGTTAGAAAATTAAATGGTAATGCTGTTTGTATTTTTTAGTATGAAAATGGTATTGTTTAATTCATTTTATATTATAGATCGGTGATGTTGCGAGATGAAATTGAGAAAAATGATAGATCCTTTAAAAAAGTGCGCAAATGCACGGCACAATGCTTTGCTGTTTTTGTGAGGGATATAATTCTATTTCAGAAAAAGCAGTAAGGAAAATAAGAGAAAATGCGTTGTTACTCTTTGAATAGAGCGAATAGGGCGTTTAAATGTTTTTGAAGATTGTAAAGTAGGCATTAAAAAGGAAGCAGTAAAGATGGAAATTGGTTTTTTACCTTTATGACTTTTACTTTTCCTAAATGAAGCTGTAATCCTATTATCAGAGATAATTTAGATAAGTATACATAATATTTTTGCTTCTTTGATGATAAATACCGTAATTATTTATTAATTCTCTTATTTATTTCAATTACGTATTTTTTAGGGTTGATTATTTTTCTTTGGTAAGAATGGAAGCACGCATTAGTTGTTTTTGTGCAACAGCTTTTTATAGTGCACTTTTTTATTGTCTTTTATTTTTAGAAAATTTTTAATTCTGTGTTTACATAAAATACAAAACATATTAATAACCTACGCAATATTCTGATGAAGCGTATTAAACATTGTTTTTGATTAAGGCAATGTGGTTGGGTGTGTCTTTTATTTGATGGGGGAAAGAAATTATGGTGGAATTATGGTTACAATATTTACAAAACATCTTTCTTTATGTGCTTTGACTACGGCTATTCTTTTTTTTGTACAAAGTGTTAATGCTAAAGATCAAGTTGATGCTGTTGTTAGTTCTGAGGCACAAGCTCATTCTTCTGTTGATGGTGAGATACAAAATAGTCCGAAGAAAACTTCATGTGTTATGACCGCATTTTATCGGTGTAATGATGGTAAAAGACATCGTATTTCTAGTAAAACTTATCAGTTCACTGATGAGCACAATGCTGAAGAGGCGGCTATAAACATATCTGAAAACGGAACAAAAATTTTTGGCGAGAATATAACTATTAATAGTGCTTCAAATATAAACAATGGTTCAAAAAAAAGCTTTTGGAAATATGGCATAATGGCAGATAAATTTGGACGGGTTGATATAAAGGAAGGAGTGATTAATTTTATAAATGGTGATGCAGTTTATACAGGAGAAGAGGGACACGTTGTGTTAAACAATGTCTCGATTGCTGAAAAAGGCATCCAAGAAAAAAGTATAGCCAATGATGCTAAAAATTCAGCTTTTCAGATGTCACAATATGGTGGCTTTATTCTTTTTGTGAAAGGTAACGTTGAGGTTATCGATACTCATGCTGTATCATTTCAGGGAGAACTTCATTATATTGATTTTTTTGGTTCCACTGTTGTGGTGAAGGGACATGAATCTTATGGTTTCCATTTTTCGGGGGAGGGAGAGTTTGAAGGTAAGAAAGAATCTTTTACAAAAGAAAGAATTTATCGTTTTTGGGGGGAAAGCGAATTATTCGGAGGTGTGCCGGAGGGGAACTTGCCTGTGCGAGGGAATGTTTATTTATACGATACTAAGTTTATGGTTCCAAATAGTACCGCTATTTATAGTAACAAATCCGGTGGTCTTATCAAACTTTTCGGAAATTCCCAACTTTCTGGAGATTTGTTACTGAAGGCTGAGAATGGCTCTTTTGTAAAAATTTCGGCTGATGCTTCTACACTTGTGGGGGGGGCACGTATTGATGCAGATTCTTCTGCTGAATTTCGGTTAAGAGATGATTCAAAATGGATTTTGTCACGACCAAAAAATAAAAGTTTGCAAGATTCTGATGCTATAGGTGTTTCATCGATTTCATTGATACATCTTAGTAATAGTTCTATTGTTTTTGAACAATCAGAAACTAACATAGTTGATGGTTATCAGACGCTTCGTGTTGGGAGAGGAACAGGTGAGGTTTATAAGGCGCAAGGCAATGCGCGCCTTTATTTAAACACTTATTTAAATAAGGGTGGTGCTCTTCAAGATCAAAAAACGGATCGGCTTTTAATCTATGGTGATGTTGAAGGGAAAACAGTAGTACATGTGCAAAGCGTTGCTGGAAGTCCAGGAGGTGGTACGGGGCGTTATGAAAATGCCAAAGGTATCTCAGTTATTCAGGTTTCTGGAAAGGCAGAGAAGGATTCTTTTGAATTGGATGGTGATTATATTGCACTGGGTGGTTTGCCTTATCAGTATAGGCTTCGCGCTTATGGTCCAGGCTCTGAATTAGGAGAAGCAAATATTTCTCAAAGATTGGTTGAGGGTGAAGGAGATTTTTGGGATTTCCGCCTCGAAAATGGAATTGTTGATTCTGATACGACATCTAGAAAAACTCAGGATTCTAGGCCTTCTTCCCATTCCAAGCAAGGTGTTAAGGCTGTTGTTCCGCAAGTTTCAAATTATTTGCTTTTGCCAAATAGTATATTGCATACTGGTTTAATGGATATCAGCAACCAAAATAAGCAGTTGGAGATACAACGGGGTATATCAAATGGGATATTAAGTACTGGCGCAAATCCTGCTTCCTTTTTGCGTGGATATGGTGGAAGTTACCGTTACACTTCAGATTTGTCTGTGTTTGAGTATGGTTACGAAGGCGATTTAGGTTATCAGGCTGTAGAGGCAGGACTTTTATTGCAAAAAATTGAAAATGCTGATAGTGTCGTATCCTTCGGGGTTATGGGATCTTATGGAAAACTTTCTCTAAAACCTTTAGGTGTTACACAAAGCCAAGAAAGCACATTTGATAAATGGACGGCGACAGCATATGGTAGTATACAGTGTGATGCCGGCTTCTACGTGGATGGTCTTTTATCCTATGGTTTGTTTAAAGGTGATGTGTCTACCCTTGCACGAGGTAAAACTGCTACATTAAAAGGCAATCCTTTAAGTGTTTCTTTGACTGGTGGTCAGACAATTGCAACGAGATATGAAGGTTTTGTATTTGATCCGCAAGTTCAGGTTATTTATCAACATCTCCAGTTTGATAAGTCCCATGATATTGATGGTTTTGATATTGAGATGGGCAGGCTTAATCAATGGGTGGCACGTGTTGGTGGACGTTTGAGTAAGAGCCTTTCTATGCCTGAAAAGAGGGGTAATATTTCTTTATATGGGAAACTTCATCTTGCTCATAGTTTTGGAGAAAAAAAATCTGTGCGCTTTAAAGATGTTTTCCATTTAGGTGCTTTTGGCTCTTCTCTAGAAGCTGGTTTTGGTTTTAATGCTCAGTTTACTCAAAAATTTGCCCTTAATGCAGATCTGGCTTATCAGCATAAGCTTGCTAAGGGTGGATTTTCTGGAATAAGTTTTTCTGGAGGGGTGCGCTATCGTTTTTAATTTGGTTTTGTAATGAATATTTTGAAAAGCCACAAATTATATTTGTGGCTTTTTTGATAACAGTCGTTTAGTTATTTTTAGAGTTTTTTCTTTTTAAAATTTCCTTGCTTTTGTTGGGTTGCTTTCCATTCCTACAAATTTACTGTTTTTAGAGAATGTTTTTTGAGGGGGTATGTGCTTTTCTTTTTGATTGTATTTTTGCTGATATTGCAGCTTTGGGGCGTGATTTTTTACCTTTACATAAAACACATAACGGATCAACAAAATATAAAATGTATTATATCTCTTGTGCACAATTAATAAAAGAAATTACGTGAAAGTTGGTTTGTTGTTTTTCATAGGAACAGGAAGGAAATCTATAGAAATTATGATCAAAATATTTAAAAATCACCCCTCTTTATGTCATTTTACAATAATTATTCTTATTTTTGTACATAATGCTGATGCTCATGATTAATCTGCTGGCAAGAGACAATTTTCATGTAGTAAAAATGCTTCATTTTATCACTGTAATGATGGAAAAGAACATAAAATCTCTGAAAAAACTTATATAGTTAGGAGTGAAAATCCTGATGCAGTGATAGAGGCCTGAGGGGAAAATACAGTCATTGGAGCAGATGCTATCATTATTAATGGTATTTCGTATGTAAATGGTTATGTAGGCAAAAGTACTTAGATAACAGGTAAAGCGTTTATAGTGGGGTGCGAAAATTTTGTTTTTAATCCACAGATACAATTTGTTTATCAACATCTTCAGTTATTGTAAGACATATGATGTTAAGGGTGTTGATATTGAAATGAGAAGACCAGATTATTGGATGGCGCGTGTTGACCGGTATTTAACCAAGGTTCTTACAGCATTTGAAGAAGCACATGTGGTTTCTTTCTATGGTAAATTTCATTTTGTTGGTGATTTTAGTGATAAATAATTCGTGTATTGGGGGGATACTTTTCTATTGGGTGCTTTGGGTTCTTTTCTGGAAGCAAGGTTGGGTGTTTATGCACAATTGTTTACAAAGATTACATTTCATAGCGATCTGACCTATCTAAATTTACCAAAGCTGGTTTTTTTGGAACACATTTTCCTAGTGGATTCTGTTATCATTTTTAATTGCATTTTTTCTTGATATATTTTTAGCAAAATTTTTAAAATACAAATAGTGACTTTATTGTGTTATTTTTTTGATTTTAACTTTACATACAACACAAAACGAATTACAGAAAACTTCTTAATGGAGCTATCGGTAGATATGTCTCCTCAGTTTTTTATGTGAATGAGATAAGAAAGTTTGTAGTAAATTATGATTAAAGTCTTAAAACACCATGTATGTTTATGTGCCCTTACAACATCGGTTTTTTTCTTTATAACCAATATAAATGCTGGAGCACAAGATTCTAAACCTTCATGCAGTTCCCTTTTAAATTCACATAAATGTGATGATCTTGGGAAAATTGAGAACACTGATGTTGCCCGTCCTGATATTGCTGGTGTTACAGTTATAAAGGGGTTTTCGCCGGCTTCTATTAAGGTAGGAGAGAAAGCATTAAATATTGATGGGATTTTAAAATTAAAAAAAGCTGGCACAATTACATCAGATGTGTTTTCACCCAAAAAGACAAAGGTTGTTTTGGAAAGCGGTTCAATTACCAGTAGTGGAAAAAATACACATAATAGTAAAAAAGTAAGTGGTCGTAATAATGGTGTAAATCAGGCGATTTTCGGCGTAGAACAAGGTGGGGCTCTCCTTGTTAGGGATAACACGGTTAATGTTAGCAATGTTTATGGTTTAGTAGCTGAAAGTGCCCCAGCTTTTTCTTTGCTTGAGCAAAAAGAAAAAGGTTCGCAAGGAATGAGCGGTAAGTCTGATATTGTGTTTGAAAGTTCAGATATTACTCTTAAGGGACACGGGGTTCGTGGGTTGTATTTTCTGGGAGGTCTTTCAGAAGATAAATATACGGAAGGAGAGGCGTTGTTTCCATTAGGGGAGGTTCTTTTTAAGAAGAGCTCTTTAAAAGTTCCTAATGGCACGGCTATTTATGCTGATGATATCAGAAGATCCTCTTATATCACTGCAATAGAGGGGTCACGTATCTTTGCTAATCGGTTATTAGAGATTAAAAATAATTCATATGCGTCAGTTTTAGCTGATGCTTCTTTTCTTACAGGGAGCACGCATATTGATAAAAGCTCTTATGCAGAGCTTAATTTGTTTAATAAATCGCAATGGACTGTGACACCAAGAAAAAGTAATAACCGAAAAAATGTACAATCTACGGTTTCATCTGTTTCATTTGTAAGGAATGTTAACAGTTCTATTTTTTTCCAAAAACCGAAAGATGGTCATTATCAAACTCTTCAGATTGGGGCAGATGATCTTGTCTCAGATTATGCATATGTTGCAAGCAATGCGCGACTTATTGTAAATGCATCTTTTGCTACGGATGGTCAAAAAAAGGAAATAAAGGCTGATAAACTTGTTGTCTATGGTGATGTTTATGGAAAAACAAAAGTGCAGGTTGTGGAAATTTCAGCTGCTACAGCGCAAGGAAAGGGGCGTAGCCAAGGTGAGCAAAAGGAGAGCCCAAGTGTTTCAATTATTCAGGTTTATGGAAAGGCCGAGGCAGATTCCTTTAAACTGGCGACTGATTATGTAGCTTTAAGAGGGGCACCTTACCGATATAATCTGCGTGCTTATGGTCCTAATTCTTCTCATCGGCAAGAAAAAGATAAAAACAAATTAGCTAAAGAAAAAAATATTTATAATGGAGATTTTTGGGATTTCCGCCTTGAAGCCGAATATGTTCAGCGCTCTCCTCGTTCTGCTCAATTGAAGGCCTCTCGGTTAAAAGGGCAGGTATCTCATTCTCGCATATCTCGCTCTATTAGATCTCATGCTCATCATAATGATGTTTTTGCTGGTCATGATGGTTCTGTTTTTTATTTTGACGAGGGCGTTAAAGCTGTTGTCCCACAAGTTCCAACATATCTATTGTTGCCAAATGCTTTGTTTCATGCTGGTTTAGTCGATATTAGTAATCAGAATAAACAGCTAGAGACACTCCGTGCTGCTGTTGGAAGTCTTTTGGAAAATAGTGAAAATCCTGCTTTTTTTGTGCGGGGTTATGGTGGACATAACCATTATGTTTCGGATCTTCCTGAGCTTCAATATGGCTATGGAGGAAATCTTGGTTATCATGCTGTAGAGGCAGGTTTTTTGCTGAAAGAAATAGAAAGTGCAGATCGTAACACAAGTTTTGGAATTATAGGAACTTATGGGAAAATTTCTCTACAGCCTCAGGATGTCATAGAGAGCAAGAAGAGTGCATTTGATAAATGGTCGGTTACAGCCTATGGCAGCATGCAGAGTGATAGTGGCTTTTATCTAGATGGTTTGTTTTCTTATGGATTGTTTAAGGGCGACGTTCTTACTCTTAAAAGAGGGAAAACAGCAACGTTGAAGGGAAATTCTCTGAATGCTTCCTTGGTTAGCGGTAAGAGATTTATGACAGGATATGAAGGTCTTGTTTTTGATCCACAGATTCAGATTGTTTATCAGAATCTGCTCTTTGATAAAGCATCTGATGTCGATGGTTTTGATATTGAAATAGGAAAACTGAATCAGTGGGTAATGCGTGCTGGTGGACGTTTAAGCAAGACACTTCCTGCATCTCAAACAGGTAACATTGTTTCTTTCAGTGGAAAGCTTCATCTTGCTCATAGTTTTGCAGGAAAACAGTTCGTGCATTTTGGAGATAAATTCCAGTTGGGTGCTTTTGGCTCTTTGTTAGAAGCAGGAATTGGTTTTAATGCGCAATTGTCTTCGAACTTTGCTTTGCATGGAGATGTGACTTATCAGCATAAGATAAGCAAAGCTGGTTTTTCAGGAACGCGTTTTGCAGGCGGTCTTCGCTACCGTTTTTAGTACTTATGAAATATAAAGTAAGTTTTACGTAAGTTATAGAGTGTTATGAGAAGTATAAAATGAATATTTAAATTTTATACTTCTCATTATTTGTGTATTTAATTTAGTATTATTTTAGATTTTATTTTCTTTTAGATACAAATTAAGGGGGAGGGAGATTATGAGAGGGGTATATGGTTAATATACTGAGAAAATATAGGTTTTTATTCTCTTTTACAGCTGCACCTGTTTCTTTTTTGCTCGTCATGAGTGTTTATGCAGCTCCCAATAGTTTTAAGAAAAACTGTGATGACAGCGAGAGTGTGTATATATGCGGTGATGGTAAAAAACACACAATAAGAAATAAAACTTATCATTTAAAAAATTCTTGGAGAGTTTCTTCTGATTCCGCTCCTATTGCAGCTTTGTATATAGAAGGACAAGGTACAGTTGTTAATGCATCTGAGATAACTGTTACGGGCGATAATTCAGGTCAAGGAAATGTGTATGGTGCATATCTAAAAGGTGGTGCACATCTTGATTTAAAAAATGCAAATTTTAAGGATGTTCTTGCACTTCATGCTCAAAATTCAGTTGTTCGCATGACAGATGGGTCGATTACGGGGACTTCTCTTGTTATGGATGCATTTGGGATAGAAACCGATGTTGCTTTGGTGCGTATAAATATTGAGACTAAACCAAGTCAATTAAATAGTACACAAGAGATAGGTCTTGTTAGCAGTTTTGGTTCAAAGATTAGGATGTCAGGCAGTACCGTTACTTTTAATGAGATTGGTGCGTTTTCAGCACAATTTGGAGGGCAATATACTTTTGATAATACTGTTATTAAGGGAATAGGGAAACGAGAAACTGTTATAGAAGACGAAAAAAATATTGATAAATTACTAGGCGCTTTTGAGGTATTTCAAGGTAGTAACGTTCAATTAAGGAATAGTCCGGTAGAACTTATTGGCATGCATGGTTTTTTGATTAAAAATTTTACAGGTTATGCAGATGATAATGGCAAATTAATTAATAAATTTAATTCATCGTATGAGTTTAAAAAGACAAATATTAAAATTGAAAATACAGATATTTCTATTAAGGGGAAGGGAGCACGTGGTCTGTATTTTTATGGGTTAGATCCAAATGCATGGGTTGATTTGTTAGAGGATTATATAACACCTTCAACGTTTTCCGAAGCGCAACAAGTTGTTATGGGAGAAGCGTTTGTTTATTTATCAGAGACAAATTTCACGGTTCCAGATGGTATAGCTATTTATAGTGCCGGAGATGATGTTTATGGAGCTCAAGCTATAGTTAACTTAGAAAACACAAAAATCTCCGGTGATTTGTTATTAAAAGCTGAGAATGATTCTTATCTTCTCGTTGAAGCAAATTCCTCTACACTTACAGGAGATTCTCGTGTTGAAGATACTTCTGATATTTATTTGAATTTAAAGCGTGGTTCTAAATGGCTTCTTACCAAAAGTAAATATAAAGGCTCACAGGAGGCAGATGCTACGGTTTCATCGCTTTCAGGTATTTCTCTTGAAGATAGTACAATTGCTTTTGATCATTATCAATCTAGTGGTTATCAAACGCTGCATATTGGAAAAGAAAGTGATATAAACCAAGTAATGTTAGATGACGAGGAGTATGTATATGGTGCAGATGGTAATACTCAGATTAAGCTCGGCACGTTTCTCAATAAGAATGGTTTATTTGATCCTGAGAAAACTGATCGCATTCTGATCTACGGGAATGTCTGGGGAACTACATTGCTCGTGATGGAAAACTTTTCCAAAACTTCAGGAGAAGAAGTAGGCAATAAAGAAAGTCAAAGTATTTCACTTGTTCAAGTTGCTGGGACGGCGGAGGAAAATTCTTTTAAATTAATTAATAATTATATTACAATTAATGGTTTTCCTTATCAATATCATCTTCGCGCTTATGGTCCAACTTCTTCTTGGGGACAATCACAATTAGAGAATCGATTGGTTGCAGGAAGTGGAGATTTTTGGGATTTTCGTCTCGAAGGTGTTTATATTGATCCTAAATCAAATTCTTCTGAATCTAAATCTACTTCTGTTTCGTCTTTAGATTCTCCATTTTTACCATCCCTCCCTGAATCAGGAATTGTTCCTTCTGAGCCACCAGTAGAGCCCATTTCGCCTCCATCGTCTTTAGCTGAACAATCTCCTTCTGTTGATTCAGTGCCTGTAGCATCAACACCGTCTTTACTTGAAGTATCTGAATCATTTGAAACATCTGCTCCTACGAATTCTATTTCTACCGTTTCTACAGCTGTAGAAACAGGGACTTCCGGGGCTGAGGCATCTACTCCTATAGTTTCTCCATCTATGGATTCTGCTCCAGTTGTACCTGTTCCAGCTGATCCAAGGGATTCTTCTTCTGTACAACCTGTGCCTGCACCACTTGTTCCAACTGAAACTTCTGCTGAAGTTCCACCATTTGAACCAATCGATTCGGTCATTCCTCCGTCTAAGGATTCTGTTTCTGCATCTTCTTCTATTGAACCGCTGCCTGTACCATCATCTACACCGTCTTTGTCTGAAGTACTTGAACCGTCAGATCTTATAGCTTCTCTTTCACCTATATCTATTGAACCAAAGTCTTCTTCTGTTATTCCATCTGCTTCGGTGGATTCTCCTCCTACGGATTCCACTCTATCCGAATCTATTCCACCTGATCCAAAGAATCCTTCTTCTGCGCAATCTGTGCCGTTTGTACCAACTAAAATGCCTACAGAGGTACTACCATCTGAGCCATCTGTTCTTGTAAATACTTTGTCTAAGGATTCTCTTCCTGCACCTTCTTTGCCTGTACCATCATCTGATTCACCTGATCCTACGGCTTCTCTTTCTCTTACATCTATTGAAAAAAAGCCTTCTTCTGTTGTACCATCTGCTTTGGTAGATTCTCTTCCTACGGATTCCACTCTATCTGCGTCCATTCCACCTGATCCAAAGAATCCTTCTTCTGCGCAATCTGTGCCGTTTGTACCAACTAAAACACCTACAGAGGTACTACCATCTGAGCCATCTGTTCTTGTAAATACTTTGTCTAAGGATTCTCTTCCTGCATCTTCTTTGCCTGTACCATCATCTGAGCCATCTGACCCCACGGCTTCTTTCTCTCTTACATCTATTGAGCCAAAGTCTTCTGAGCCATTTAAACCCGTAGATTCTTTGCCAGAGGTTTCTGTTCAGCCTGATATTCAGCCTAAGTCTCAAGTTAGAGCTATTGTTCCGCAATTGCCAACATATCTTTTGTTGCCCAATGCCCTGTTCCAAGCTGGCTTGATGGATTTGACCATTCAAAATAAAAAATTAAAAATTATGCGAAGGGTTGCTGGTAGTCTTTTGAAAAATGATGAAATTTCCCCCTTTTTGTTCGTGGTTATGGCGGAAATTATCATTATGCTTCAAATTTGTCTGCTCTTGAATATGGGTATGGGGCTGATCTCGATTATACGGCACTAGAAGCAGGTATTTTTTTAAAAGAAATTGAAAGTTTATACAGTCACACATTATTTGGGGTTATGGGCACTTATGGAAGCCTCTCCCTGTATCCTCAAGATGTTGAATATAGCAAAAAGAGTCCATTTGATAAATGGTCTGTTGCTGCTTATGGAAATATGCAGCATGATACAGATTTTTACGTAAATGGCGTATTTTCTTATGGTTTGTTTAAGGGAGATGTGTTTACCCTTATTCGGGATAAGACAGCAACGTTAAAGGGAAGACAGCTTAATACTTCTTTGACTAGTGGTAAAACATTTATCGCAGGGCATAAGAGTATCATTTTTAATCCACAGATTCAGCTTCTCTATCAGCGTCTTCAATTTAATCGTGTGCATGATGTTGATAATATTGATGTTGATTTGGGAAAATTTGATCAATGGACAGCGCGTTTTGGTGGGTGTTTAAGTAAGTTTTTTTCTTCTTCTGAGGAAGGGCGTGTTATTTCTTTCTATAGTAAGCTCTATATTTCCTATAATTTTAGAGAGAGAGAGATTGTGTCTTTTAAAAAAGATTTTCAATTAGGTGCTTTTGGCACTCCTTTAGAGGTAGGGCTTGGTTTTAATGCTCTATTATCTCCAAGGCTTGCATTTCATGGAAATATAACCTATCAGCGTCGGCTTACTAAAGCTGGGTTTTCTGAAGTAAGTTTTTCTAGTGGTTTACGTCATCGTTTTTAGCTATAAATAAAATATAGAATGATTTATATATAATTATAAATTGTTATATTAAGTATTAAATTAGTTTATCGTTTTTATATTTTAAGAACTTTACTATAATTAAATACATTCAAAATATTCTTCGTTATTAAGTAGGGGTGAAGAAGAGTTATGGTCAATGTATTTCGTAATCATATATTTTTATGCACTTTTACAACAGCTATTTTTTATTTTTTACCAATTAGTTATGTTCATGCCGCAGGAACTTCAGGTGATTTAGGAAAGGCGTTTTATAGTGCTAATGATAGTAGGGTACGCACATTTGCAGATAGAGTTTATTACTTAAAAATTTTCAGCATACGTCTCTTCGTATGGCGCTTGTTGCAGCTCTGTATATAGAAAATGTAGACACTATTGTTAATGCATCACAGATAACAGTTTATGGTGATAATCCAGATAAAATATCTGCATATAGTGCTTATGTAAAAAATGGTGGAAGGCTTAATCTCATAGCTTCAAATTTTAAGGATATAGCTGGGATTCGTGCTCAGAATGCAGTTATTGGTATGACGGTAGGGGCAATTAAGGGAATATCACATGCTGTTTACGCATGGGGGAGAGAAACGGATATTACTTTATCGAGTGTGAATATCGAAATTGAGACGGATAATTTAAATATGACAGGGATTGGACTTGTTCGTGGTTTGGGTGCAATGTTTAGAATGTCAAGCGGTACCGTTACTTTTAATCAGACTGGCTCATTTTCAACACGGTTTGGCGGGCACTATCTTCTCGATATTATGGTTATTACGGGACAAGGGCAGAGAGAAGAAGCTATAATAAATAGTGGTGAAGCTATGGGAATATTACCAGAAGCTTTTGAGATTTCTCAAGATGGTGATGTTTATTTGAAAAATAATTGATTCAGCTTAAGCATATGCATGGTTTCTTGATTAAAAATTTTTCAGGTTATGCAGATGAAAATGGCAAATCATTACAAAAATATAATTTACAAAATGGCTTTCAGAATACAAGTATTAAGATAGAAAAAAATGATATTTTTATACAGAGGGAGGGAGCATATGGTCTGTATTTTAATGTTTTAGCTCTAGAAGAACTTGCGAAAATATTGAGGCAATGGGAGGATGAAAAGCTTTTAGAATCTAAAACAGTTGTAACGGGGAAAGCATTCGTTTATTTATCACAGACAAATATGACAGTTCCAGACGGTATTGCTATTTATGTGAAGGGGGCTAAGAATTATGGGATTAGAGGCACTCTTGAATTCTCAGAAAAGACGAAGATCTTTGGTGATTTATTGTTAAAAGCTGAAAGTCAGGCTTCTCTATTGGTTAAAGCGAGCACTTCTTCTCTTATGGATGGGATGCTCTCTTACTTATTCGGGATAAAACAGCGACGTTAAAAAGTAAGCAGGTCAATATTGCCATAAAGGGCGGTAAAACATTTGCTGTGAGACATAAGGGTATTTTCTTTGATCCACAGGTGCAGTTAATTTATCAGAATCTTCAGTCTGATCGTGTGCGTGATATTGATGAGCTTGATGTTGATTTTGGGAAATGTTGAACAATGGATAGCGCGTGTTGGTGGACGTTTTACCAAGGTTCTTTCTACTTCTAAAGAAGGTCGTGTTGTTTCCTTTTATAATAAGTTTTATCTTTCACGTAGTTGTGAAGATAAACAGATTGTCTCTTTTGAAAAAGATTTCTAGTTGGGTGCTTTTTGTTTATTTCTTGAAGCAGGGCTTGGTTTTAATGCACAATTATCTCCGAATTCACACTTCATAGAGATGTAATCTATCAGCATCGGCTTACTGAAGCAGGTTTTTCTGCTGGTTTGCGCCATCGTTTTTGATAAGATAGGATGTGTATTTTTGCGAGGCAGCATATTCTGCTACCTTTTAATTTATTAAAATTTCTCTTATTGTCTTTTAAGGGCTCTTTATTTCTTTATAAAAAGAGTCACAATATGTGATTGCTTTGCTGATGAGTGAAAATGTCACATGATAAATGCTTTATATTCATGGCATAGTGTTGCAAAGGATTATTTGTATTTGGTATTGATGTTTTTTTCTTATATAAAAACATAAAATCTATGCACTCTTGGTAGAGATTAATCTCTCTCTTCTTTTTAAGTGGTTTCTGAAATATTTTTTAGTATTTTTCCTATTTTAAACAAGGAAGAAGGGGAGGAATAAGATATCATAAAGAATATTCAAAATACATTTTATTGTGTTTTTACAGTGATGATTTTTTTGAAGCTTACAGCGTTTTTAAAAATAGTTTTGAATTATATATCTTTTTAGTATTTTGTAATGGGGAAACCTGCTGTAAAAGGAGGGAAGGTTTCGTCATTACTGAAAGGTGAGGGATTGTTTTTATCTGTCCTATTATTATTGATGTTTTTCTTAGGCAGTGATGTTGATAATCCCACATTCACCCCCTTCACTTCCAAAGATTAGGTTATGTCCCATTTTATCCCAGTTTAGGGTGGAGATAGCACTTTTCCCACAATCTTTGAGAAGAACTTTTTTGCCATCATGAAAATGTGCACATAAAATCATTCCATCATTGAAACCTACTGCGACAATCTCTTTGCTTGGATGGCATGAAACAGTGGTGACAAATGCATTTGCCCGTGTGCCGAGTTCTAATGGTGTTTTTCCCATGGGACCATCTTTCGCATGAAAAGGCCAAACAATTGCTGCGGATGCGCCTGATGTTGCTAGCCATTTTCCTTTTGCACTCCATGACCAGCTTTTAACTTTGCTCGGATAGCCACTCATGCGTAAATGTTGATTATCAGAAAGACGCCAGCCATGGAGAGCGTTTTCTTGCATAGTGGAAATGACGTAGCGGTTGTCTGGTGAGAAAGTAACACCACAATGGGCTCCTTTCCATGCTAATGTGGTTGGGGGTATTTGCGTTGATAACCAATGAAGAGTCACACCATTGTAATGGGCAACAGCAAGCCGTAAACCTTTTGGAGCGAAAGCAAGCCCTTCTATACTGCGTTCATGGAGGAGTTCTTGTAGTCCGTTACCAACATTTGCCCATGTTCGACGTGAGGAGGAAAAGGCAAAAATTTTCTGTGGTCCAAAAGCAACGTTGTTTATCCATTTGCTTTCTTGTTTGCTTAGCAATTCTGTACGACCATCTGCTGTTGTTTGACAGACCTTTCCATCTTCTCCACCTGTGATGATAGCTGTGTTATCATGTGCAAAATGGCTTGAAATTATTCCTTGGTGAACTTTAATGGTTTTGGGGGGAGATTCTAAAAAAACAATTAAACCTTCTACGGAAACGAAGGTTGGTTTATTCTCAATAAAGCCACAGGAAAGACAATAACTTTGGAGATCATAATGGGTAATGCTTGGCATTGTCACTCACTTATGCACAATTTTCAAAACCAATTTTAAGCTTTTCGGGATCAAGATTGCGACCAATGAAAACAAGTCGGCTTTCACGTTTTTCATCTTCACGCCATGGACGTTGATGTTGTCCTTCAAGGATCATATGTATGCCTTGAACGACATAACGGTCATCGTCTCCTTGAAAGGCAATAATACCCTTTAAACGCAAAATATCAGGGCCTTGTTTCTGAGTTACTTGTTGGATCCAAGAGAAAAATTTTTCTGGATGAAGAGCACTTGTTTTTAAACTTATGGAACTTATCGTAATATCATGAATGGTGGAAGTATGGTGATGTACGTGATGATGACTGCAATCGGGACCACACACATGATCTGAATGCTGGTGATTGAGGAAATGGGGATCGTTTTCTAGTGTGCGTTGTAGGTCAAATGAACCACGGTCTAGGAGTTTATTAAGTGGGATATTGGCGCGTTCCGTTGCATAAAGTATGGCTCGGGGATTAATTGCGAAAATAAGCGATTGCACATGTGCACGTTCTTCTGCACTAACAAGATCAATTTTATTTAACAAAATAATGTCAGAGAAGGCAATTTGATCTTCAGCTTCACGGCTTTTTTTAAGCTGGAGTGGAAAATGTTTTGCATCAACGACTGCGATAACACTGTCGAGAGCAGTTTTTTCATGGACAGTATCATCCATAAAGAAAGTTTGCGCAACAGGAATGGGATCAGCAAGTCCTGTTGTTTCTAAAATAATGGCATCAAATCGATGAGAGCGTTGCATCAGACTTTCCAAAATACGAATAAGATCGCCACGCACGGTACAGCAAACACAGCCATTATTCATTTCGTAAATTTCTTCGTCTGATTCAACAATAAGGTCATTATCAATACCAATTTCACCAAATTCATTGACAATGACGGCATAACGTTTGCCATGGTTTTCGCTGAGAATGCGATTGAGAAGAGTAGTTTTTCCTGAACCAAGATAGCCTGTGAGAACCGTAACGGGGATTTTGCTGAGCGTATTGTGTATCTTTTCCATGGTTTACGTCTTTTATTGTAATACATTTATTTCAAATCGGTTGATATCCTCAAGTAAATCACGAAGTCCGCAAAGAATATGCGCAAAAATCGCTTCACCTGCTTGTGGCGTTGCTTCACTTGCATTGCCTGCTGCTCCTTGTGTGTTCAGATCCTGCATTTTCCACCCAAAGGCATGAGGACCATAAGCGCGTAAATAGCGATAATTGGCAATCATATCAGCTTGCTTATTATGAAAATTTTTAGCCTTTTCCATATGTACTTTTTCTGGTGCTAAATAGAGCATGAGGGAGGTTTCTATAAATCCTCCATGGATATCAAGATGCTGTTGAGAGGGCTCCATAAAACCTTGCGGGAGACCAAAACGACTCCAACTTGTTGCTACTGCAAGCATTGAAAAACGTCTTCGTAGTTCAGTGATAACAATGCTCATTAAAGGTGAATTTCCTCCATGAGCATTGAGAAGAAGAAAACGTTTTATGCCTTTGTGGTAGCAGTTCTCACCAATACTTATCCATCGCTCAATAGCATCAGAAAAGCTGAGGGTTTTTGTGCCCTTAATATCCATATGTTCTACAGAATAGCCAATTTTTTCAACCGGTAAAAGTGCGATAGGAAATTGTTCTTTTGTTTGTAAAGTGAGTGCTTTTGCAAAAGATTCAGCAATAATCCAGTCTGTTTCAAAAGGAAGGTGATCCCCGTGATATTCGTGTGCGCCCAGGGGTAAGAGAGAAAGAAAAGGCATATCAGATAGCATGAATTATTGCCCAAAAGAAAAGTTAATAGAAACAAAGTTATTAAAGGCGCTAAGGTTGCAGCCTTCAATTTAACCTATCTATGAGACAAACGCAAATAAAAGTCCTTTTACAACAAATAAGGGTGCAACAGAAGTAAAAATTTTTAATGGTAAACCTCATTGAAAAAAGTTATTTCAATTTTTGATATGCTATGAGAGCTCCCAATTTTCAAAGAGTGTGTGAATTTAAATTATGTTAATTTTGTGTCTTTATATGTTGCATAATGTATTATTTAATATATTTTAATATATTATGTGTATATATATAAGTTATAAAATATAATTTTTGGGTTTTTATACATAAAATTATTTATTGTTTTAAAGAAAAAAGATGAGAAAAGAAAGTTATGTTTAAAATATTTAACAATATTGTTTATTCAATTGTTTCTGCAGTCTTTATTCTTTTTTTTGTACAAACTGTGGAAGGGAATGCAAGTTTGGTAAAAAATCAATTTCAAGAGGGTAGAATTATTTCTACACTAGAGAAAAGTATAGTTATTGAAGCGCTAGATAGAGCTGTTATCCATGATCTTGCAGGACAAAATAGATTCGCTTTTGGAAAAGTTGAAAAAGTTTCTGTATTTTCAGGTTCAGCTTTTTGGGGTGGAATAGGTATTGTATCACTTTTTGCTTCTTTATGTGTTGGTGATTTCGTTAGTGCTGTTGTCTCTCTTGTAGGATTATTCTGTACACTATAGTTGTGTATTTTTGGTTCACCCCATTATGTTTAAAAAATCAATATTTGAAATGATTTATACTGTATTGAATAGAAAGGAAGCTTTAGTTAACGCTAAATGTATCTTGTGTTGGCATTATTAAAATTCTAAATTGTGCAATTGACGTTTTTTCTTTTTAAAATGGTAGAATCTAATTTTTTACAGTTTATGATTATTTTTTTAGTTATAAAACGAGCACTCTCGTTCTCTTTATTAGCCTTTTAATATTCTTTACCTGCTGTTAATATGAGAGTTATTTATAAAAAGCATATTTTACCCTTTTTAAAATGTTTTTTATATTTCATAACAGGATAAAATAAAAAATATCCCTATATATTCACGGCTTTCATGCAGGAAGAAAAACGATAAATTAAATATAAATCAATAAGACAAATTTAAAGTAATAGGGGGGAGGGTATGCATGAATGAGAAAGGTCTTGAAGTAAAAGGTTTTGTTTGGTGCGAAGACGTGCAATCCACTGATCTTCACGAATAGCGGTATTATACACTGTTATAAGTTCATTTTTTTAATTTTAGCTGTTACGGTTGCTTTTTCTAGAAGCCCGCAGGGGATGGCTTGGTGTGTACGGGCTTCTGTATAGCTCATTATCCACGCACGATAAGTATAAAGACCGATAAAGTCTAGCTGATCACCAGGATATAAATCTTTTTTAGCAACAGCGCAAACTTCTGCTGTGGGGTGATCAAGAGGTGCCATATCTTTTTTACCATAGAGCATAATTCGTGCACAGGTAAGGGGAACTTCCATTGCTGTGAGATGATAAGGGCGATGAAAGGTAAAGTAAGGTCCCTGACCAATTTTTAAATCTTCCATACGTTCGCGCAAACGTGGATGTGCTATTTCTGCAATGACAAAAACACCTGGAGAAACACCTTGGCCTGTTGAGTAATCTACAACGCCATATTTCTCCAAAATACCACCATCCTGTTTTGGAATAAGTACTTTGCTTAAATCTTGAAGTGCTGCTTGTGGACCATGCATTCCTGGGCAATCGGGGAGAAGACCAGTGGCATTGGCAATCGCTGCCATTTCAACCATCGTTTTGGAACCATCAATAAATTCGACCAACATGCGTACATTCATATTACGCCGTAATGCTTCTTCTTCGTAAGCATCAGGTGTGGCATCAAAGAGTAGAGGATTATTTTTTCCCTTACCAGCTGCTACAATCTTATGCCCAAGGGCTGAAACAAATTCGATAAGTTCCATGCAAGAAGTAGGTTCATCTCCAGCACCAAGTGTATAAATGAGTCCTCGTTTTTCTGCTTCATGTTTGAGATAAGTGCCAATTGTAACATCTGCTTCAACATTCATCATGACAAGATGTTTGTTGTTTTCAAGTGCTTTGATACCAATTTTCGCTCCAGCTTCAGGATAACCTGTTGCATCAACAATAATATCAATTTGTTCATGGTGTAAAACAAGATCAAGATCATCGGTTGCTGCAATTAGACCTTGTTCAATAGTTTGCGTAAGGGCATGGGCATTTTCGATTTCTCGTACATGCCCATCTTCGCCATAGGCTAATGCTGCGGCATCAAAAACACGTGTGGGTGTTCTTGTTGCAACGGCTGCAACTACTATGCCATCC
This sequence comes from Bartonella birtlesii IBS 325, assembly GCF_000273375.1. NCBI lineage: Bacteria > Pseudomonadati > Pseudomonadota > Alphaproteobacteria > Hyphomicrobiales > Bartonellaceae > Bartonella > Bartonella birtlesii. Next base: position 35,098 of record NZ_CM001557.1, on the reverse strand, counting down.
ATATGTGCAACCGTGGACAATAGGTCTGTTCCCATTTCACCACAACCAATGAGTCCAACACGGATGGGTGGGTTGGTTTCTGCACGCTGTTTCAAATCACGCGCTAAACCTGTTAGGCTCACATTGCTTGCCATTCTTTCTTCCCATTTGAAAATTACCTTATCAAAAAGGTATTTTCTACTCTATCAGGTGCGTTTGTTTTTACAATAATTCATCTTTTATTCTTGATGCTCTAATCAATGGGTTTTATAAAAGCAAGAGGCGTGGGCGACTTTTATCAAATAAATAGGAAGAGCGTTATGCAGCAAAAAATAGCAGTACAAGATGTCGTCAATTTTATTGGGAAAGAAGTCGGGGTATCGGAGTGGCGTCTTGTTACGCAGGATATGATTAATCAATTTGCACAAGCGACAGATGATCATCAATGGATCCACGTGGATGAAAAAAAGGCTAGAAATACACCTTTTGGTGGTACTATTGCACATGGTTTTTTAACCTTATCACTTTTGTCTACGTTAGCTTATGAGGCTCTTCCAGAGTTGGAGGGGGCAACAATGGGGATTAATTATGGTTTTGATAAAGTGCGTTTTATGAGCCCTGTGAAAACAGGTACACAGGTACGTGCTCGTTTTGTTTTAAATGATGCCGAGATTCGACCTTCTGGTCGGGTTGTTTTTCATTATGGCGTCACGGTGGAAATTGAACAGTTAAAAAAACCAGCTCTCATTGCTCAGTGGCTTATTGTGGCAGTGGTTGGAGAGAATCCCGCGAACTCTTAAATTGTTTACGTGCTTTGTTCTCTCGCGTTTGTGCACAATTTTATCAGATAATTATTGAGTAATGACACGGACAATGATCAAAAGGATGATGGTGCTTATCATAATAGAGCTATTATAATGCTGATAACCATAGTGACCTTTCATACCACCTAAATCATTTTCATTGTTCATTATGATGGTTTTGAAAAATTGAAATTGTTAAATTTTAATGTCTTTTCTTATCCAATCTCTGCACAATTTTATCAGAAGACCACTGGGTAATAACATTAAGAATAATCAAAAGGATGATGACACTTGTCATGATTGAGGTATTATAGCGTTGATAGCCATAGCGAATTGCCATGTCGCCTAAACCGCCTCCGCCGAGATATCCGGCAAGCGAAGTGGCTCCTATAAGAGAAATAATCATGACTGTAAAACCTGTGATCAGGCTAGGGAGCGCTTCAGGAATAAGAACATGCCTAATAATTTGAAGACGGCTTGCTCCCATAGAACGAACAGCTTCAATTAGACCGTTTTCAACGGTTTTAAAAGAGAGTTCTGCCATTCGTGCATAAAAAGGAATAGCTGAGATTGTGAGCACAAAGATCACAGAAGGCATTCCCACACCTCTTCCTACAACCATACGGGTGACAGGAAGAAGATAAAATGCAAGAATAATAAAGGGAATGGCGCGAATACTATCAATGAGGATACTCAAAGGGCGATTGATAAGACAGGAGGCAAAAATCCTTCCACGTGCGGTTATGTAAAGGAGAAGGCCAAGGGGAAGTCCTATAATAAGCGCCATCAAAGAAGCGCTTATCGTCATCAAGATTGTATCAAAAACAGCGTTGGGGAGTTCACGAGAGAGAACATTAAACATAACCTAAAACCTCGCAATATTGTCCTTTTTCTGTCAACCACTGAACAGCTTTTTCTAAAGCTTCTTTATCTTTTGTTGGGAGACCTAAGAATAGTCGCCCGATGGTTTCTCCTTGGACTGTATCAATACCACCATGCAGAATACGTGCTCTTAAACCGATTTCATCTTCCAAAAGATTGAGAAAAGGTTGTTGGGCAATTTCACCTGCAATATTGATTTCAATAACAGCTTCTTGGCCTATTGGTTTAAGATTTTTTGCAAATTTTTCAGGAAGTTGTGGAGTAACAAGTTTGAGCATGGCAATGGTTGTTTCCTCTTGCGGAGAGGTGAAAATGTCTTTCACACGTCCTTGTTCCATAATGCGTCCTTGATTGAGGACAACAACGCGATGCGCAATAGTGCGTACAACTTCCATTTCGTGGGTAATGAGTACAATAGTGAGATTTAGACGATTGTTAATATCAGCAAGAAGTTCCAGAATAGATTGTGTTGTTTCAGGGTCCAGAGCAGAGGTTGCTTCATCTGATAACAATATTTTAGGATTAGCAGCTAAAGAGCGTGCAATGCCAACGCGTTGTTTTTGCCCTCCTGACAATTCTGCCGGATAACAGTGCTCTTTACCACATAAGCCGACCAATTCGATGAGTTCAAGGGCACGTTTGTAGCGCTGTTTTTTGTTTATACCACTTAATTTAAGTGGTAATGCGATGTTATTAAGAATATTTTGTGATGATAAAAGATTGAAATGTTGAAAAATCATTCCAATACGTTGGCGGTAAGGCGCCCATTGTGTTTCTGACAGATTTGAAACATCTACGCCTTCAAAAAAAATAGACCCTGCGTCAATTCTCTCTAGTCCATTTAAGCAGCGAATAAGTGTTGATTTTCCTGCTCCACTACGACCAATAATACCAAGAATTTCACCTGCGTGGATATTGAGAGATAAATTGTCAACAGCCGGAATGCCAGCCGTCTTGTTAAAATAACGGCTGACGTTTTTTAAGGAGATCAGAGCGGGTTTTTCCATTCATAACTACCAATTTGGCGTAATTACCAAGATGTTTGCGCGGCTGGCCCGAAAATTTCTTTGATTTTCGCACGGACAGTCTCGTTATTGTAAGCAGCAACTAATTTTTTGACCCATGGCTCATCTTTATCGCTGGTGCGCACAACAATGATATTATTATAAGGATTATTTTCTGCTTTTTCCCATGCTATCGCGTCTTTTTGTAGGTCTAATCCAGAAACCAAAGCCCAATTTGTGTTTACAATTGCAATATCAAAATCATCAACCGCTCGTCCTAACATACCGGCATCTAATTCACGAATTTGCAAGTTTTTAGGGTTTTCAATAATATCAAGCGGAGAAGCCAGAATATCGTGAGGATCTTTTAACTTAATGAGATTTAAAGAATTGAGAAGAAGTAAGGCTCTTCCACCATTTGATGGGTCGTTAGGAATACCAACATGTGCGCCATCACGCAGTTCTTTTAAATCTTTGATTTTGTGTGAATAAATACCAATGGGAGCAATAAATGTGTACCCCACAGTTGAAAGTTTGTAGCCACGCTGTTCAATTTGATTTTTAAGATAAGGGGAGTGTTGAAAAGCATTCGCATCAATCTCTCCTGCATTAACCGCATCGTTAGGCAAAGTGTAATCAGAAAAATAAACAAGTTCAATCTCTAAACCCGCTTTTTTAGCTTGTTCGCCAGCAACTTTCCAAATAGTTGCTTCATGCCCTTCCATAACACCGAGTTTGATTTTTGATTTGTCTGTTGCCATGGAAAAGGGAACAGACAAGAAAAGTGCAAAGAGAGGAAGGAGGAATCCGATGGTGGCATTCCGAGATAATTTCTTTAATGTCATGGATGTTTATCCTTTTTTCTTTTCCAAGAGACTTGTTGAGGGAAGAAAATGTAATTCTGTATTATAGGGATTTTAAGCTTATAAAAGCTTTATAGAATATTCAATCATTTTTATTCAAAAAAGAATGTTATTTTTTCCTATACTGTAAGCATTCTTTAAAAAACAACATTGTGCGCTCGCGGTACCTTTTTTCAATCTAGATAATAATTTTTGTATCGCAGTTATTTGTTTGGGGAACCAATAGCACTTTCAAAACTTCTTTAAGTGATGATTGGCTGAATAGCCAAGCAATCAGATGATATTTTAGCAGTAAATCTACGCGTCAAATATTGTGCAATCAAAACAATAGCCCGGTGTATAGGGTGGCAGGGGACAAAGTAAGAGAGCTGTTCTCTAAATGTGATGGGTTTTTGAAGGCGAGACAAGAATTTATTACTATTTGACTGAAACGTGGCAAATTTTTGCAATGACAAATATTTTGTCTTTCATACTCTGGAGAGGAAAAAAATAATGTTAAAAAAGAATTTCTTATCAACCACAATGATTTTGTTAGCTGTGGGTGGATTGGGGCTTGGAATGACTGTTTCTCATGCGGTAGCTGGAACAGTTGCGCGCGTCGCATCGGGTAAGGCGGTTTTACGTACAGGACCAGCGAAAGCTTACAAGGTTATTGCTACCATTCCAATGGGAGGAAAAGTGCAAATTCATGGTTGTCTCTCCAATAAAGCTTGGTGTTCTCTACGTTATAATGGCAAGGATGGTTGGGTTTTGGCACATTATGTAAATGTTAACAATGTTCCTACGATTTCTTTTGCACATATGCGTGTAAAGCCGCACTCTATGATAAAAACACAAAAAGGAAAAGTGAAACAGGCTACTCCTCGTTTCAAATCTATGAAAGTACCTCAAAAAACACGAAAAAACGTGCAAAAATTATACAGAACAGATATGATTATTGATTCAACGGGGGTCAAAAAAAGAGATGAACGAACAATTTTTAATCCATCACCAAAAGCACAAGGCGTCTCTGTAAAGCATGTAAATGCTTATAATCCATTTTTCCCTGAAGATGTCAATTTCAAAAACTTTGAGCGCAATGAAACGCGTTACCGTATTGTAACTTATCCTGCTCCATAAGGGTGAAAAAATTTATTGTTGTTAGGATAACAGAAAAAAATTATGGCAGCATGAAACGGAAGAATATCTCATGCTGCTCTTTTTATTTAATTTGCTGCCTTAGGTTTTATCAAATTACGTGCAATAAGGAGTTCAGCAATTTGCACGGCATTCAATGCCGCTCCTTTTCTTAAATTGTCAGCAACAACCCAGAAAGCTAAGCCATTTTCAACGGTGATATCTTCACGAATACGGCTAATAAAGGTATCATCTTCACCAGTACATTCATAGGGAGTGGTATAACCACCGTCTTCATGTTTATCGATAACTTGGCAGCCAGGTGCATCACGCAGAATGGCTTGTGCTTCATAGGCGCTTAGTGGTTTTTCAAATTCAACATTTACAGCTTCAGCATGACCGATAAAGACAGGTACTCGAACAGCAGTGGCTGTTAGTTTGATCTTAGGATCAAGAATTTTCTTTGTTTCAGCCGTCATTTTCCATTCTTCTTTGGTATAGCCATCTTCCATGAACACATCGATATGGGGAATGACGTTAAAGGCAATACGTTTGGTAAATTTTTTTGTTGTGATTGGATCTGCAACAAAAACTGCTCGCGATTGTTCAAAGAGTTCATCCATTCCTTCTTTACCAGCTCCAGAAACCGATTGATAAGTGGATACAACAACGCGTTTAATGATTGCTGCATCATGAAGAGGTTTTAAAGCTAAGACAAGTTGAATTGTTGAACAATTAGGATTTGCTATAATATTACGCTTGGAAAAACCATCAATAGCGTGTGCATTGACTTCGGGAACAATCAACGGGACATTTGCATTGTAGCGCCAAGTGGATGAATTGTCTATTACCACACAGCCAGCAGCAGCGATTTTGGGAGCATATTCTTTGGAAATATTTCCTCCCGCAGACATAAGACATAGATCGGTATCGGAAAAATCGTATGTATCAAGCGCTTTTACTTTTAAAGTTTTGTCACCATAAGAAACTTCTTGCCCTAATGAACGCCGTGATGCGAGAGGAATAATTTCATGGGCAGGGAAACCACGCTCTTCTAAAATTGTGAGCATTTCACGACCAACATTTCCCGTTGCGCCAACAACTGCAACTTTAAAACTCATTTTTTTATACTCCTGTTCCTCTCCACATTTCTCCCTTCGGGCTATACTCAGGAGAAGGTGCGTTGGTCAAGGAATATTTAGGTATCTTCTCAATTTTCAGAAAGTTAATCTTTATGTACAAGTTTCATTAAGCTGATAGATTTAGCTTATTTTGCACATTAGCGTTTTTGTATATTTGAGAGTGGAGGAAATTTGAATATTTTATACTAGGCTTATGTGAAGATTACTTCATGTTTTAATTTTCTGAATTCTTTCGCTTTTATCTATTGTGTTCTTTAAGTTTTTTGTAAGAGCCTCCATGCTTTTATCTTTTGTAATAAGTTTTTAAAGTTTTTTGTTGCAGCAAGCTTGAGGAAAATTATGAAAATAAGCTGCTGTTTTCTTCATGAGCAATTTTGCTCGATATTTTGTCATCATAGGGGGCTGAGGTCTTTCCTTTTGTTAAGATATCTGCATAAAAAAAGGAGACTGGAACATCCAGTATATCGGCAATTTTCTGCAAGCGTCCTGTGCTCACATGATTTATGCCTTTTACATATTTTGAATTTGTTGAAAAGTAACACCTAAGCGACTGCCTCATCGTTGTTGTGAAAGCTCTATGATGTTTCTTCTGAGACGAATTTTTTCCTACAGTGATATCGTTAAAATGTGGATTTTTCGCACGCACTTTATCCCCTCTGGGTGCGAGCGTCTTCGCATTAATATTCCGGAGTCTGGAAGCACTGGCATTGAATCAGCTTTTTGCTTTTAGTACTTCGAGTACTTGTATATAACAAGAGCCCCCGGAAATTCCGGGATACCCGCAAAGCGGACTTGTTCTGTGTTCGATGTTAGAGCCTCCAGGCCCTATTGATTGTTGCATATATGACAAATATCACGAGTTCATTCATAGGAGACTTTCTTTAAATCGTTAATTAGAATTAAAGCGGTTGTGCTTGTTGTTTTTTTGCAAAATTTACATGCAACTGTTACAATGTGTCTTTGCTGTTTTCATAAGAATTTAGTTCATTTTTTCTCTATTTTTTTGAAAGCCATGAATGCTTAAATGCTCTGTGTTTTAAAAGGGGTGAGTTCAGATTTTTAATTGATTATTTTATTGAGAATTTGTTTCTTATTACTTGGTGTATTTTTAATGCCTTGGGGGCAATAAAATCATTTGCTTACACGTCAAAAGCGGGGCGGGCGTATGGGTAGAAATAAGGACAGGGAGGAATAGAAATACTTCTTATGGATTGGTTCAGATGCCAAGAAGTTTGAGTATTTTTTAAAGGTTTTCTATGAACTTATAATTTATTAAGCAATTTATAAGAATATACGATTTCTTTGAAGTTTATATCACCAATTTTATTAAAGGGAGTATAACTTTAAGTGTAAGAAAGTTTAATATCGGATAGTTGAGATGAATTTATTTTTGAAAAAGAGTCCCTTCTCTCTTTTTTGTTCTCTCTTTATTTCTAAAGTTGGTGATTATGCTTATGAAGTTGTTTTTATTTTACTTGTCTTAGAATTAACAGATAACTACTTTTTTACAGGTCTTGTGTATTTTTTTCGATTTATTCCTTTTCTCTTTTTTGGTCCTATAGGAGGTTGGTTAGCTGATAATTTTTCTTTGAAGAAAAATATGATTTTAAGTGAATTTGTTAGATTATCAACCTCATTATTCATTTTTATAACATATATAACAGGTAGCACACATATTATTTTTCTTATTTTTGCAGCAATATGTACAACGATAGGAAGAAGTATTTTTCAACCAAGTTTTCAAGCTGCTATTCCGAGAATGTTTTCAATAAATGATCTTACAAAGGCAAATAGCATTGCACAAATTATAAATGAGACTGCATCGGTAATTGGCCCTTTAGTTTGTTCGGTACTGCTTTCTTTGGCAAATAAATCGACAGTACTCATTTTTGATTTTTTTACCTATTTTATATCTATTATATTGTTATTTAACCTCATGAATTTAAATTCAAATGAGAATAAATTGTTTAATTTTATAAAAATTTATCGAGAAACAGCCTTCTATCTTAAATATATTTCTACAGAAAATAATAATTTATTTATTATGCTCGTTGGCTCATCATTTGCTATTCTCTTTACTGGGGCAATTTTAAGATTTTTAATTCCAGCTTTTGTTCTTTCTATAGGGGGAGAGGAAAGCTTTGTTAGTTATATTTTTTCTCTCATTGCTGTTGGAACTATTGTAGGTGGTTTGTTATATAGTAAAATTATATTAAATGTTACATCGTTGAAGCTCATGATATTTTGGCTTTTGTATGGGGTTATTATGTTTGTTATGCCTTTAGCCGCAATATTTTATTTAAAACTCCTTCTAGTGTTAGCATTTGTTTTAGGATTTATTGGTGCATTTGTGGATATTAGTTTAGTCTCAGCTCTTCAATTATATTCTCGTCGTGAAGATTTTGGTAAAAGTTTTGGAACTTTTTCAACTTTAGCGAACTCTGCTGAAGCAGTATCTGGCTTTATTGCTGGATTTTTTGCACTTGTGGGATTAATGAGCTCTTTTTTAACTATGTCTGCATTAATTATTTCTACTGGAATTATTGGAGTTATAAAAATTAAGAAAAATAAAGCTATAACACCGCTTAACACTACAGTAGATGACGATCGCCGTAGATAATTTGTCATTCAGATGTAAAATTAAGTTGGAGTTATAATGTAAAGTTAGACTCATAACATGGCTTACGCAAAGCTTGTATCATCCTTTTGTATGACAATGGCTTTATTATAACCGTATCTTCAATTATGGAATCTGGTATGGAGTTTGGAAGTATTGAAACCGAGTCAATCTCTTGCTTTTGGTGCTGCAAAGCACTTGGACATCATAAGAGCTTCCGAAATCTCTGAAATATCCACCAAGCGAATTTATTTAGTATTTAATTTTTGAGCTTCCAGATTCTATAGAATTTTAGGGATGATACCCAAAATTACAAGTTTATTGATAGGATAATTCCTTAGTTTTTAGTGTATTTTAAAATGCCATTTGAGGGCAATAGATGTGTTGTCTTTAAGATCATAATTTTTTGTAAGAGCGCAAAAGAACTTGCGGAAAATTTCTTCATGAACTTTTTAAAGCTACACAACATTAGAAGTGTTTCAAGAAAATTGTGGCGGATAGCTTGTTAGAAAATTTCTTTTTCGAGCGAGAAAATATAAAAAAATAGGAATAAAAGAGATCTTTTGGTGAAAAAGGACTCGAGAACAGTACGCTATCATCAACAAAAATGTATAAGGGTTGTTATTCTTATGTGCTATTTTTTTCATTATTTTTCAAAGAACGTGCTTCAGAAGCAAGCATAATAGGAACACCGTCACGAATAGGATAAGCAAGTTTTGCTTTGAGTGAAATTAATTCTTGTGTTTTTCGGTTTAAAGAAAGTGTGCCCCCTGTGATTGGACAAATGAGCAATTCAAGCATTTTGGGGTCGGTGGTCATTTTTTTCATATTTTATCCTTTATTCTTTCAATGGTACTCCGCTCCTGTTTGTTTCATAAGTGAGTATTCCGTTAAAGCAAGAAGAGTTTGGGCGCGACTACCGATATCTGGAGCTTCCAGTAAAGCTTGTTTTTCTGCTGGTGTAAAGGGAATAAGGGCTGAAAAAGCATTCACCAATAGCGGGGTGGGTGCTTGTATGATACTGTTCCAATTATATTCCATTTCATTTATCGTGAGATATTGCTCAACAATATTGAGGAGGTTTTCTCGATTAATGTCTGCTGCAATATCGTGCTCTTGTAAGTCTTTTATATTTGATCGGATGAGAGCAGTTCGATAAGGTTTTGTGTGCACCAACTCCTGTTCTAGAGTAAAGCGACAAACGCCTTGTAGGATAATGAAAAGCTGCCCATTGCCTGTTTCACTATAATTGGTAATGCGTCCTATACAGCCTGTTTTGTAAAGCTGTGTGGAGCAGCAATCTGGTGCCGATGAAAGCGGTTGAATGATTCCCAGTAAACGATTAGATACCATAACATTTTCAACCATTTCAAGCGCTTCTGGTTCGAAAATATTGAGTGATAGAAAACCACCAGGCAGTAAGAGTGCTCCCTCTAGTGGAAAAAGAGCAATTTGTTTTGGGAGATCATTTTCACAATTGTAATGGATATTGCCGGCTTTCATGAGTATTTTGTAACCTTTGTTCGATGAAGTTTGGTATGTAAATAACCGCAATTTATGACACTATTTAGAGACAAAAATCGAAAGAGAAGAAAAATCAATTTCTTGTGTGTTAAGTTTATAAAATACGTGGAATCTTTCCTCTTAAAAGATATAAAACTCTGTGGTTTAAAATTAGTCTGTGCAAGAGGGATATTGTGTTATAATTTTCTTGAAGACCTAAGATCTTCGGCCTTTTTCAACGTGAAATTTTCGCTTTTTTCAAATTATATCTTTGTGTATGGCCTTTAAAAAATTTTTCTCCTTGATTTTCTGAAACGCGGCCGCTTAACAATTTTCAGGATTCTCAAAAGATCTACATTATAAGTCTTTTAAAGTAGCTTATGCAAGTTTAAAATTAGAATGCTTTCATCACTTTCCTAATGACAGTGTGACAAAGATAGGATATAGACTGAAATATGTCGGAAAGGGCGTTATCGTTTCTTTCATTCTTTTGCGGGAGAGTGCAGACTGCAAACTTTCGCACCTGCCGCCGAAGGGGAAAATAGCCCATAATCTCTCAGGCTCTAAGGACCGTAAAAGGAGCAAGGCAGATCTGGAAAGTCGGAAAGGTCCGCGCCGAAGGTGTAAGCGAAAAGTCTTTTCGCGAGTCTCTCAGGTTTGTAACAGAAGGGTGCAGAGACGTCCATATCGTGTGGGCGTTAGCGCAGCTTTGGAGATATTATGGGTACATCACAAGAATTTGAAACATCTTCTTTAAAAATGCTTCCTTTACACGAATTGCATGAAAAGGCTGGAGCGAAGTTTGGTGCTTTTGCTGGTTGGCAAATGCCGTTGACCTATCCTCTTGGAGTCTTGAAGGAGCATCTTCATACGCGTGCACATGCAGGACTTTTTGATATTTCTCATATGAAATTGATTGCCATTGAGGGTGCACAAGCAGCAGAATATTTATCGTACGCTCTCCCTGTTGATGCAGCATTGTTAAAGATTGGTCAATCACGGTATAATTATTTGCTTAATGAGCAGGCTGGTATCCTTGATGACCTTATCATTACTCGATTGGCAGAAAACCGTTTTATGCTGGTCGCCAATGCTGGAAATGCACAAGCGGATCTTGCGGAGCTTGAGAGGCGTGTTGTTGGTTTTGATTGCCAAGTCATTGCTCTTGAGAGGGTATTGCTTGCTCTCCAAGGTCCACAAGCGGCAGCTGTTATGGCTGATGCTGGGGTGCCTGGTAATGAACTGTTGTTTATGCAAGGATTTGAGCCACAACAAGATTGGTTTATAACGCGTTCTGGTTATACGGGAGAAGATGGTTTTGAAATTGCTCTTCCCATAGGGCAAGCTCATGCATTGGCTGAAAAATTATTGAGAGATTCTCGTGTTGAATGGGTTGGTCTTGCGGCGCGTGATAGTCTTCGGCTAGAAGCAGGATTGTGTTTACATGGGAATGATATTACGCCCGATACGACACCTATTGATGCTGCATTGACATGGGCTGTTCCCAAAAATGTACGAGAAAAAGCGCAATTTTATGGAGCAAAGGCTTTTCTTGAAGCTCTTCAGAAAGGGCCTTCTCGTTGTCGTGTTGGATTAAAACCGCAAACGCGTCAGCCTATTCGTGCGGGTGCGATACTTTTCGATGATGAGGGAAAGCAAATTGGCGTGGTGACGTCAGGTGGTTTTGGTCCTTCTTTTGATGGTCCTGTTGCGATGGGATATGTTCCTGTTGATTGGAAAGTAGAAGGAACGGAAGTCTTTACGGAGTTGCGTGGCAAAAAGATGGCACTGTCTGTCCATTCACTTCCTTTTGTCGAACAACGTTATTTTAAAGGATAATTTTTATGTCTAAAACTTATTTTACACAAGATCATGAATGGCTCAGTGTTGAAGGACAAGTGGTTACTGTTGGGATTACACATTATGCTCAAGAACAGTTAGGGGATTTGGTTTTTGTTGATTTGCCAAGGAAGGGGACACAGCTTTCTAAGGGGGATTCTGCTGCCGTTGTGGAATCAGTGAAAGCGGCTTCAGATGTCTATGCTCCTCTTGATGGTGAAGTGGTCGAAATGAATGAGGCATTGGCAAATAATCCTGAACTGGTCAACCAAAAGGCTGAAAAAGAAGGTTGGCTCTGGAAAATGACATTGCAGGATGCAACGCAACTTGAAGGGTTGCTGGATGAGGCTGCTTATAAAGCACTGATTGGATGATTGCTATGTTGGAGCGTCATTTTTTTTCTCGCCATATTGGACTTCGTTCTGATGAAACACAAAAAATGCTTGATATTTTAGAGCTAGATTGTGTTGACACACTGGTTTCTCAAGCTGTTCCGCATTCTATCCATTTGGGGCGTTCGCTTAATCTCCCAAAGGCTGCAAGTGAAGGGCAAGCCTTGGAAGAATTATCCAAGATGATGGAACGTAACCATGTGCACAAAAGTTTTATTGGGCAGGGATATCATGGAACCTATGTGCCTCCCGTTATTTTGCGGAATCTTTTTGAAAATCCAGCTTGGTACACCGCTTATACACCCTATCAGGCAGAAATTAGCCAAGGTCGTTTGGAGCTTTTATTTTATTTTCAGACATTGGTGAGTGAACTCACTGGTTTGCCTGTTGCAGCTGCTTCACTTCTTGATGAAGCAACAGCTTTAGCTGAAGCCAACGCGCTGGCTGTGCGTTTTGCGCGTGAGAAAAAGACAAAAATTTCAGTTCAAAGTCTTTTGCATCCCCAGACATTAAGTGTTGCACAAACGCGTGCTGAAACACAAGGGATTCATATAAACGAAAAGAGCGAAATTTGTTCTGATACAGCTGCGATTGTTTTGTCTTGGCCAGATACAAAAGGCTCTTTTAACGATTACACTGACGTCATTAAAGAGGCAAAAGCAAAAGGGGCTCTGGTGATCGTTGTTGCTGATCCTTTGGCACTTACCTTGATGGAACCACCAGCGCAATGGGGGGCTGATATTGTTGTAGGTTCCATGCAACGTTATGGCGTTCCTATGGGATTTGGTGGTCCCCATGCTGGTTATCTCGCGGTAAGCGAAGCTTTAACCCGCCTCATTCCAGGACGTATTGTAGGTCAATCCGTTGACACAAAAGGACGCGTTGGTTTTCGTTTGGCATTGCAGACACGTGAGCAACATATCCGGCGTGATAAAGCGACGTCGAATATTTGTACAGCACAGGCTTTGTTGGCAAATATGGCAACGGCTTATGCCGTTTGGCATGGACCGCAAGGTTTGCAGGAAATTGCTCAGCGAATTCATCATTTAACGTGTCGCTTTGTTGCTGGTTTAGAGGCAGCAGGTATTCTTTGTGAAGGAGAAGCTTTTTTTGATTGTGTAAGCATTGTTGTTAAGGGAAAATCTCGAGAGATTGCGCGTCAAGCGAAAGCAGGTGGGCGTCTTGTTCGTGTTCTCGATGATGATCGAGTTGTGATCAATTTTGATGAATTATCAACACAAGAAGATGCTTATGCTTTAGCGCAGCTTTTTGGTGCACAATTAGTTGATCAAGTTTCTCCAAGGCTTATGGGGAAAAGACGTGATACTGCTTTTCTTTCACAGCCGTTTTTTCATGCCGTTCATTCAGAGACGGATATGATGCGCTTTTTGCGTCGTTTGGCCGACAAAGATTTAGCATTAGATCGGGCAATGATTCCGCTTGGTTCTTGTACGATGAAACTTAATGCAGCAGCTGAGTTGATGCCTGTGAGTTGGCCTACGGTAGCCAATATACACCCCTTCACACCTAAAGAGGATGTGGTAGGGTATTTGGAAATGATTAACCAATTAAATGCGTGGTTGTGTGAAATCACAGGGTTTTCGCAAGTTTCTTTCCAGCCAAATTCTGGTGCACAAGGTGAATATGCGGGGCTTTTAGCGATCCACCGATATCACCAATCACGGGGAGACCATCAACGCACACTTTGTCTCATTCCTGCTTCTGCGCACGGTACCAATCCAGCTTCAGCTCATATGGCGGGTATGGAAGTTATTGTGGTGAAATGCCTAAGTGATGGTGATGTTGATGTTGATGATCTCAAAATGAAGGCACAATTGCATAAGGATAAATTGGCAGCTCTCATGATTACCTATCCTTCAACTCATGGTGTTTATGAAGAAAACATTAAGGAGATTTGCTCTATTATCCACGCAAATGGTGGGCAAGTTTATTTTGATGGTGCTAATCTCAATGCGCTTGTTGGGCTTGCTCGTCCAGCAGATATTGGGGCGGATGTTTGTCATATGAATCTTCACAAAACATTCGCCATTCCCCATGGTGGTGGTGGTCCTGGTATGGGGCCAATTGGTGTGGCAACACATTTGAAGCCCTTTTTACCAGGTCATGAAGAAGATGGATCAACACATGCGGTTTCAGCAGCTCCTTATGGAAGTGCATCTATTCTTGTTATTACTTGGATGTATATTCGGATGATGGGCGCCGATGGCTTGAAATACGCAACACAAACAGCAATTTTGAATGCTAATTATATCGCTGCGCGTCTTTCAAAGGCTTATTCCATTCTTTATCGGGGAAAGCATGGGCGTGTTGCACATGAATGTATTGTGGATACTCGTGTGCTGAAAGAGCAGTATGGGGTGAGTGTTGATGATATTGCAAAACGTTTGATTGATTACGGGTTTCATGCGCCGACGATGTCGTTTCCTGTTGCTGGGACTTTGATGATTGAACCAACGGAATCAGAACCAAAAGCAGAAATTGATCGTTTTTGTGATGCTTTGCTCTCTATTGCTGAAGAAGCTCAGAAAGTCGGTAGCGGTGTTTGGCCTAAAGAAGATAATCCTTTGGTAAATGCACCACATACATTGGTGGATGCTTTAGATGATGCTTGGACGCGACCTTATTCACGACAAGAGGCGGCTTTTCCCGACAGTTCTCTTGATCCAGCAAATAAATATTGGCCTCCTGTTTCACGTATTGATAATGTTGCGGGAGATAGAGTGCTTATTTGTTCTTGTCCACCATTGGGGAATACGTATTAAATTTATTTATATGAAGGAAAAAGCCCACACGAAATGTGTGGGCTTTTTTTCACCTGTTATGATAAATTGGACAATTTTCCCTTGGTTTTTGTTTTTTCGTAAGAGTTTTTAAATAAATTAGTGCTTTTCATTATTCTGTTTAAGCATGTTGATGAAAAATATTGATACACAAAGTTTGAAGAAAGCATTAATGGATAGCTTTATATTTGGCTGTTTAAAATCATGTAATGAACAGGATGATTTTGTCTTTCTTGAAAGTGTTTTAAATATAAATACGTTTATAGCGGTTTCCTAAAGAAGTAAGAATTTCATTTGGAATGGTGTTGGCGTCGGTTGCTATTTTTTCGAGGGTTTGATGGGGGCCAATGAGTTCTATCCAATCACCTCTTTGAGGTTTTTTATCAAGATCGGTAGCATCAACTATGATAGAGTCCATAGAAACGCGTCCAACAATAGGAAGTTTGTGCCCGTTGAAATAAACGCTACCTTTATTCGAAAGAATGCGTGGCCAACCATCTGCATAGCCGATAGAAATGGTTGCAAGAGTACTCGGTCTTTTGGTAATAAAGCTTTCTCCATAACCCACAGGTATTCCTGCGTCAACAAAGCGGCTTTGAAGGACTTGTGCTTCAAGTTTTAAAACGGGTTTGAGAGTGGTTTGGTGTTTGCCATTGGGATCAACACCGTAAAGTGCAATGCCGGGGCGAACAAGATCGAAATGAAAATCTGAACCAAGAAAAATGCCTCCAGAATTGGCAAATGAGACCTTACAGATAGGCAATTTTGCAAGGAGATTTCTAAAAACAGCTAATTGTATATCGTTGGATGAATGTGTGTCATCCTCTCCATTTGCAAGGTGACTGAGAAGATATTTTATTTCTGCGTTTTCAAAAATTGAGGGTTGTTTGATAAGTTTTTCTAACTCTTTTTTATCAAGTCCTAATCGGTTCATATTGGTATTAATTTGAATAATCGCTGGAAACTTTTTATGTTTTTTTTGGCAAAGTATTTGCCAGTTTTCAATTTCTTTCCAAGAATTAAGAACAGGAATAATACCCGATTGTGCAACAAATTCTTCTGCTGTATGTGGAAGACCATTCAAAAGAGCAAGTGTGATATTGGAAGGTAAAATATTTTTTAATTGGAGTGCTTCTTCAATTTTGGCGACAAAAAAAATGCGGCAACCCGCTTGATAAAGTGCAGGGGCAATTTTGTGTGCACCAAGTCCGTAAGCATTGGCTTTAACAACTGCAGAACATTCTGCTGGAGCAACATATTGGGTTAAAGTTTTGTAATTTGCAACAATAGCACGCACATCGATGGTTGCTATAGCTGTAGCAGGAAATAATGCATGTTCTTCATCATTAATGGATTTATTCATTTTAAAATTCTTTCTCGAGTCTGTGAGACACGAAGTTCCCTTTGCTTCGCTCATATCGTTTTTTATGATATATAAAAAGGAGGCCTATAAAGTTTGTTATTGTTAAAGTCATGAGCACTTCATCTTGATCATATGTTATTAAAGTACTCTTTTAAGGTAAAATGTTTGCTTCTGGATCATAAAGAGATTCCGTAGTTTTATTGATGTGATTATAAACATCTTATCCTCTGATAATTGGAAGAAGAATAGGCTTTTTTTCCTGTTTGCAGTTGTCATATGCTTTAAAAATAAAAACACAGCTATGTTGTATTATTTTTCATAATGAAGTCAAAAGATTTTAGTATAAATAGCGTGAGCGGAGTGTGTTTTTAATAAAATTGACTTTATCTGTAATGAGTTAAAGGTGGGCTTTATGATCCATGACAGAGTCAAAAAAACTTTTTATTATTTTTAGTTTGTTTGCCAAGTTATGCTATTTTATTGGGAGGATTGTCTTTGTTCAAGCATGTACGGTCTATTCATTTGCGTTTGATCGAATTTCTTTTTTCACCAAAATAATAATGTAATTTGGTGTTTTGTGTGTTTTTTCTTTGCAACTAATTTTGATATAAAAGTGTTAATCGTAAGGCTTGTATTTTAAGAAAAATATTGGCAGATGATGATGCAAGTATTATATCACTTGGCAAATTCAAGATTTAATATTTAGTGAGATATAGGGAAGAGTTTTATGAATATGTTCGCTACCAATGTTCAATCAAACATCAGCGGCGTTACGTCAAACTTTCCGATTTCTGAAAATGTATTCGCGCTTATTGTTCAAGAGGTTTATCATTATACAGATCGTTTGTTTAAATTTCGATTGAATCGTCCGGAAAGTTTTCGTTTTCGTTCGGGTGAATTTGTTATGATTGGTTTACCGAATGCCAAAAAGCCAATTTATCGTGCTTATTCGATTGCCAGTCCATTTTGGGATGAACAGCTTGAGTTTTTTTCAATCAAAGTTCCAGGTGGACCTTTAACCGAGCATCTACAAAAAATTCAAATTGGTGACACGGTTTTGATGCGGAAAAAATCCACTGGGTCATTGGTTTTGGATGCTCTTATTCCTGGCAAGCGCCTTTATCTACTTTCAACGGGAACAGGGGTTGCTCCCTTTGCAAGCCTTATTCGTGATCCTGAAACTTATGAAAAGTTTTTAGAAGTGGTTCTTATTCAAACAACCAGAAAAAAAGATGAACTTATTTATGCAAAAGAACTTGTTGCTTCTTTACAAGAAGATCCACTAATTGGTGAGTGTGCAAAACAGTTGAAATTTTATCCTATGACAACTCGCGAACCTTCTGAGCATATGGGTCGCATTACGACGGTTATGGAACGCGGTACTTTTTTTGAAACGACAGGTTTGCCAAGAATTCATCCTGATGAAGATCGTGTGATGATTTGTGGTTCGATGGCAATGCTGAAGGATTGTGCAAGAATGTGTGAATCCTTTGGTCTTGTTGAAGGTGCAAATAATGCACCAGCGACTTATGTTGTGGAACGTGCTTTTGTCGGATGAGAGGGGAGTTGTGCTGCTATATGTGCTAGTGCGCTGATGGTATCCCAATCATTTGCTGTAATAAGCTGTTTGGGAGCTATCCAAGAACCGCCAACGCAGAAGACGTTAGAAAGTTGGAGCCATTGAGCTGCATTTTTTTGTGTAATGCCGCCTGTTGGGCAAAATCTGATTTCAGAGAAAGGGGCTGCTAAGGCTTGGATAAAATCCATACCTCCCGCCGCTTTGGCAGGGAAAAATTTAAAATATGAATAGCCTTTATTCGATGCTTGCATGAGTTCACTTGGTGTTATTGCACCAGGGAGAAGGGGGATTTCACTGTTTTTTGCACAATCGATCAATTCGTCTGATAATCCAGGGCTTACGATAAATTTTGCTCCTGCGCGTTCGGCTTGTTCATAATGTATGGTATTGAGAATTGTTCCTGCTCCAACAATTGCTTGCGGCACTTCTTGTGTAATTGCTTTTATTGCATCGTATGCATTGGATGTTCGCAATGTGATCTCCATTGTTTTCAATCCACCTTTAACAAGAGCGCGTGCTAAGGGTACAGCAATTTGGAGATCGTCAATGTGCAAAACAGGGATGACAGTTTGTGCTTGGAGGAGTGTTAAAAGGTGATTTATTTTTTGGCACATGGTTTTTTCTCTAGGAGTGTGTTGTTCGTATAGTGTGATTAAGCACAATATGTTAAAGAGTAGATGAATAGATCTTGAAATTGAATGAAACGCGCGTTATGGCAAGACTTATGGAAAAGAATTTTAAAGTTGCTGCACTTTATTGCTTCGCAGATTTGAAGCATTATTGTCAATTACAGAAACCTTTGCTAGATTTATGTCAAACAAAGGGTATCAAAGGGACACTGCTTTTAGCACAAGAGGGAATCAATGGAACTGTTGCAGGATCTTGTGCTGCGATTGAAGCGTTGGTCAGTTTTATTATAGCTGAGCCCGCATTCCAAACGCCGGAGATTAAATATTCATGGGCATCAAAAATGCCTTTTCATCGCATGAAAGTGCGGTTGAAAAAAGAGATTGTCACAATGGGGGTTGAAGGTGTTAATCCGTTAAAGGCTGTTGGTACTTATGTCGATCCTGAAGATTGGAATGCCCTTATTCAAGATGAAGAGACAATCCTCATTGATACGCGTAATGATTATGAATATGCGCTTGGGAGTTTTCAAGGAGCGATTGATCCGCGTATTAAGACATTTCGGGAATTTCCTGAGTGGGTGCTCAAGCACGAGGCTGATTTAAAGAAGAAAAAGAAAATTGCCATGTTCTGTACAGGTGGGATTCGTTGTGAAAAATCAACAGCTTATGTGCGTGATCTTGGTTATGATCAGGTTTACCATTTAAAAGGTGGGATTCTGAAATATTTGGAAAAAATTCCAAAGGAAAAAAGTTTGTGGTGGGGCGAGTGTTTTGTTTTTGATGAGCGTGTTTCTGTTAAACATGGTCTTGAAGAATGTGGGCGCGAATTATGTCATGCATGTCGTTCTCCTCTTAATGCTGAAAGCAAACTATCGGTTCATTATGAGGAGGGTGTTTCGTGTGATGCTTGTTATAATACGAAGAGTGACGCTGATAGGCAGCGTTTTCGCGAACGTCATAAGCAGTTTCAATTAACAAAATTGCGTGCGATTGATTCTCATCAAGAGTCTTAAAGGCATTATATTTTAGGGCTTGAAACTTTGGTTTTTTTCTTGTTAAGAGAAAAAAGTTTTCGGAGTTGGTGGGAAAGTATTTTATAAAGCTGATTTTTGCTCGGTCTTTTGTTTTGTGTAAAAAATTCAGTAATTTATTTATAAATATATTAGCATTATGCATTTTGAGCCGATATTCTTGATGTTATAATACTCAGTTATTTCAAATACTTTTAATTCTGAAACAGTAAAAACAGTACTATGGTAGTCCAATGGGGGAGATAGCCTCAAGGCGAACGTGTGATTTTAAAAGTTGTTTTAAAATAGACTGAAACATACGATTAATGTGCTATGTTAATGTAAGAGAAAATGCGTTAGCGATGTAGATAAATATAATGATGCTACTGATTTCATAACGTAAAGATTGTCATATTTCATAGATCTTACGTTATACTTTCTAGGTGGTGTTGGGGGGAATAAGGGCACTCAAGTAAAGAGATTCTTTTAAAGTAAGATTGTGAATTAGTAACATAATGGTGTGGGGATTTCGTGAAGGTTACACCCCATTAAAGCGGATAAGGTGACTTATTTGCATGAGGGCATTGTTGCTTTTTTACATCATCTTATCGTTAAAAATTAAAAAATGTTTAAAATAAAAAAAATGATTGAAATGAATAAGAATTCGTTTTATATGAAGCCTTGCCCAAAGTCGCACGTGCCTGTGGGTGTCCGCTGGTTCTCAAATGGTGAGATTAACCGGTACGGTACCTGGAACTAACCGCTCCAGTCATTCTTACGGCCAACCGAAAGAGTGAGGACATCTTGAAGCAACGACGGTGCGGGCCTTTCTGGTGTCTTCCAGCTGTCCAAATGCTGGGATAACTATAGAGGCACACCTCATTGCCTTCAGTGCGGAAGTGGTTTCTCAACTCCAATCAAAAAGGCAGATAAAGTAAAACAACGCGGTTTGCGCGCTGTTTTTTCGCTGTATGCAATGCTAATTTCTGGTTATTTCAGTAATCAGAATGGGGATAGTCATTGTGTGTATTTTGTACTTTGGCTGTTGGCGGCTCTATGCTGTCTAGGCGTAGGGTAGGGATTTTTTTCCCTAGGAGAATTGATAGATGGCGACGCAACGTATTCGCGATTTTCTTGCAACACATTGTTTTGATGGTCCATGCTTGGTTGTTGACCTTGATGTTGTCCGTGAAAATTATTTAAATTTTGAAAAAGCTCTTCCACAGTCCCGTATTTTCTATGCGATAAAGGCAAATCCAGCTCCTGAGATTTTAAGTTTGCTTGCTTCTTTAGGTTCGTCTTTTGATGCGGCTTCTGTTGCAGAAATTGAAATGGCTTTAAAAGCGGGGGCAACGTGTGATCGTATTTCTTTTGGGAATACTATTAAAAAAGAGCGTGATATTGCGCATGCATACGCATTGGGTATTTCACTTTATGCGGTTGATTGTGTTGAAGAAGTAGAAAAAATTGCGCGTGCTGCTCCAGGAGCTCGTGTTTTTTGCCGCGTTCTTACCGATGGAAAAGGTGCAGAGTGGCCATTGTCACGCAAATTTGGCTGTGTTCCTGCTATGGCGGTTGATGTTTTACGTCGGGCACATCAATTAGGCTTGCAAGCGTATGGCGTTTCTTTTCATGTAGGGTCTCAGCAGACAGATCTTAGCGCATGGGATCGTGCTTTATCGGACGCGGCTACAGTTTTTAGGTATTTGGAGCAAGAGGGAATTTCATTGAAGTTGGTTAATATGGGGGGTGGTTTTCCAACGCGTTATTTGAAAGATGTTCCTACAGAACAAGCTTATGGTACGGCTGTTTTTGATTCATTAAAGAAATATTTTGGCAATCGTATTCCTGAGACCATTATCGAACCTGGGCGTGGGATGGTTGGTAATGCTGGCGTTATTCGTACAGAAGTTGTTCTGATATCTAAAAAAGCAGACAATGATAATGTTCGATGGGTTTATCTTGATGTTGGAAAATTTAATGGTCTTGCTGAGACTATGGATGAAGCAATTCGCTATCCTATTGAAACACCTCATGGTGATAAGGCAATGGAGCCTTGTATTTTAGCGGGGCCAACATGCGATTCAGCAGATGTTCTTTATGAAAAAACACCTTATATGTTACCTTTGTCTCTTACGATAGGGGATGAGTTGTTGATCCATGGTACTGGTGCTTACACGGCAACTTATGCATCTGTTGCCTTTAATGGTTTTGAGCCTTTGCGCTCCTACGTGATTTGAATTTTTCTTTATGATGAAGATAGAGTGGGGCGTGTGATAAAGATGAATATGATACATTTTCAAACCAAAGATGGCGCATTTTTTACACTTTCAGGTGAACAAGACATTGATAAACCACATCGCGAACGCTTACTTGATTTAGCTCTAGGGAAGGGGCGTAAGCGTAAGTCTTCAGAAACTTTGCGTCGTGGACAGTTGGCTGCGTGTGGACTCTCTTTTGTTGTCAAAAATGCACTTGGAGAGCTTGTGGGCAGTGTACGTCTTTGGCATGTTCGATTTAACAAAGGGAAGAATGGAACACAGCAGGCTTTGCTTTTGGGGCCTCTGGCTGTTTCAGCGAAGTGTTCCGGTATGGGAATAGGATCGTTTCTTATGCAGCATGCAATTGAAACGGCAAAAAAACAGGGTTATGGCGCTATTTTACTTGTCGGTGATACTGAATTTTATCAGCGTTTTGGTTTTTCAAACAGCTTAACAGAAAATTTGGCAATGCCCGGTCCTTATGAAAAACATCGTCTTCAAGCCTTGGAATTGATACCAGAGTATCTTTCCGAATGTCATGGTGTTTTGGTCCCTAGTGGAGAGCGGGAAGGTTTGAGTCGTTTTCAGTGTCATAAAGTGGCTTAAAGCTCTCTTCTCTTCGTTCTTTTTTCAAAAATTGAAGGCTTTACACATCATCTTTGCTGGTGGTCAGGTGTTTTTATACGATATAAGGTTTTAGAATAGATTTATAACGTAGTATGGTTTCTCTTTTATCTTGAATTTATTTTCTGTAATAATTTTTGCTATCCACTGAGAGTACCAATAACTTTCTTCATCTAAAATGATTTTGACAAAATTTATGATGAATTACTATTGGAAATATAGCAAGTTTTGCTTTTTGCAAGATTTCGTTTAGAGACAATGATTCAATATAAAGTTTTGTTCTAACATGTTTAGAAGATACATATATACGGAATGTTTGAAAAGAAAAATACTCCTCGACTTTCATACAGTTAAGCTCAGTGGTTTGCAGGAGCATCGGTGAGAGGTGGTGTTTTTTTGAGAAAAACAGTCAGGGATGTCAAGACGCCAAAGATAATGGTTATTATAAAGAAAATATCGCTAAAAGCCATAACCATTGCTTGGACGCGTACCATATTAAAAAGTTGGAAGAGAGCAAAAGTATGCGGATCAAAGGTTGTGGAGTTAAAGTACATGGTAAGGCTTGAAAGCATTTCGGTTGCTTGGTTATTTCCGTGTTGGACTGTTTCGGCTATTCGTTCATAATGCAGGTCTGTACGTTTTGTCATAAGAGTGCTGATAATAGCAAGTCCCACGGCACCGCCAAGATTACGTGTAAGATTAAAAAGTCCAGAGGCATTTTGCATTCGGTCTGGTGGCAGTGATCCGAGTGCAATGTTATTAACAGGGACCATGCATAACATAACAGAAGCGCCACGGAAAACTTGAGGCCAAAAGAGCTCCCAAAAATCCCAGTTGTCTGTAATAGAGCTAGCCATCCAAGTTCCTAACGCAAAGCCAAAAAGTCCTATCGCCATCATCAAACGTGCATCAATTCGTGCTGAAAGAAATCCGGCAAGGGGTGCAGTTAAGAGCATGACGAACCCTGAAAGAAACAATGTTTCTCCAATCATGAGTGCATCATAATGACGGATTTGACTCAAATAGACAGGATAAAGATATGTAAGGCCATAAAGACCGATTCCAAGCATAAAAGAAAAAACTGCCGCGGTTGAAAAATTGAAATTAGAAAAAGCTGAGAGATTAACGATGGGTTCTTTAGCAGTAAAAGCGCGCCAGAAGAATAAGCTTGCAGAAAAGATCATGATAACGAACAAAGTTAGAATGAGATTGTCATTTAACCAATCATGACGCGCACCTTCTTCTAGAATATACTCCAAAGTCCCCAGAAAAACAGCCATAGAAATGAGGCCTAGCCAGTCAAATTTAGCCATTAAAGAGGGATTAGCTTTATCAAAATCAATCAATTTCCAAGCAAGAATTGAGATAATAATCCCGCAGGGTACATTGATGAGAAAGAGCCAGTGCCATGATAAGATATGACAAAGATAGCCTCCCACTGTTGGACCAATGGTGGGCGCTAACGTTGCTACCAGTCCTACAATAGGAGTAACAATTGGGCGTTTGGAAGGAGGAAAAAGTATATAAGAGGCGACAAAAACGCTGGGGATAATTCCTCCTCCAATAAAACCTTGGAGTGCTCGGTACACAATCATCTCTTCAATAGATGTTGCTGTTGCACAAAGGACAGAGGTAATCGTAAACCCTACAGCTGATATGCTAAAAAAAACGCGTGTTGAGAGCAATCTTCCTAAGAAACCAGAAAGGGGTAACATGATGACTTCAGCGATGAGATAGGAGGTTTGCACCCATGAAATCTCTTCAGAGCTTGCTGAAAGACCAGCCTGAATTTCCGCTAAAGAGGAAGAAACGATTTGGATATCCAAAATAGCCATGAACATGCCAAAGGCCATAGCAATGAAAACTACGATTTTACGGATTTCTGTACGCTCTTGAGAATGTGTAGATTCTGGTATGGGAGATGTCATAGTAAGGTCATTTGCTTTTTGTTATAGGAGATTTTTATCCTGCGGCTTTGTACGAGTGTCAATCTCTACTGAAACACTCATTCCTGCTCGAATACGCCCGGTTTTTAATATTTTTTCTGGAATAGAGATACGTACAGGAATGCGTTGGACAATCTTGGTGAAATTGCCAGTGGCATTTTGTGGGGGCAAGAGAGAAAAAACAGCTCCTGTTGCAGGGGCAATAGAAAGCACTGTACCTGTAAACGCGTCTTTTTTGAAGGCGTCAACAGCAATATAAGCAGTTTGTCCAGCATGAATATTTTGTAACTGTGTTTCTTTATAGTTCGCTTCAATATAAAGTGCATCTATGGGAACTAATGCCGCAAGACGTTGGCCATTCATAACAAAATCTCCCGCTTTTGCGGTTAAATTTCCAATAACGCCATCAAACGGAGCTCGGATAATGGTTGAATCAAGATCACGTTGTGCTTTTTCACGCGTGAGTTCTAAGCTCTTTGTTTGGCTTTCCGTTTCACTGCGTTGCGCTTGTAGAACTTGGATATTTGCACGTGCCGCAGCTATTTGTGCATCTGCACGGTGAACATTCGCAATGGCTTGTTCATAAGCTGATTTGGCATCATCAACACCAGATTGAGGGGCATAACGACTCGCTTTAAGTTCTGTGGTGCGTTTTAAAGTTAGTTGTGCATGGGTTGCTATGGCTGAAGCGGCAGCTTTTTGTGCTTGTGCATCATCTAAAGCACTGTGAGCAGCTGTAATTTGT
>NZ_CM001557.1:0-2500 GCF_000273375.1 Bartonella birtlesii IBS 325 | reverse complement strand
TAAGGGATCGCGTGAAGCATATTGTCTTCTCTGATATAAAAAATCTACTTATTCTAAAATAATCTACATGCATCACTGAAAAAATATAGACAAAATCGGATAAGTCACAGATAAATCATCGATCCATGAAAATCTGCTCCAATCATCAGAAAATCCCATCTGTTACTTTTTTGTACCGTGCTATTAATCATAAAAACTAAGATTCCTATGATTATGGTGGTGAAACCGATTATCATGCCTGCTATCATTGTAGATATACAGATCACAAGGAACATCACAAGGAACATCACAAGGAATGTGACAAGGAACATCACAAGGAACATCACAAGGAACATCACAAGGAACGTTACAAGGAACGTTACAAGGAATGTGACAAGGAATGTGACAAGGAACATGACAAGGAACGTGACAAGGAATGTCACAAGGAATGTGACAAGGAACATGACAAGGAATGTCACAAGGAATGTGATAAGGAACGTTACAAGGAATGTGATTTAAGGCGTTCATATCACTCTCCCTTCAAACCGCGCTTCGTCCAGAAGCGCTATCCCAAAATACACTCTTCTCTTTTACGAGATCGCTCGCCTTATCCTATTTGCAGAGTGAATATCTCTATCCGTTGCACAATGTGCTGCTACATCTCTTATTTTATGCATCATCCATCGCTATTATCCTCATTCTCTGTTCGTGAGGTGGCTTTTTGCTATGGCTGCGCTCATTGCTAATTTGTTCATAATATGCTGCCAATTATAGGAGCGTGATTTGGGTGTAATGCAAAAATGGACAAAGCCTATAAAACCAATGTATACGGGTGTTGTATGATAAAGATATAGGCAGGAATTGGCCTGTTTCGCTGTTCTTTCTGATTTGCCATTAGGGTGCTTTTGCACGCCATTGGCTATTTTAAAAATAAAAAATGACAGCATCATTTGCTATATGATCTGTGTTAAGGAAAAGTAGAAAATGCTAAAGCCAATAATTGTCGCAGAGAATAATACATAAGCCGCATTGCTAAAGTGGTTAAAAAGACTGCAAAAACAGAGAGGGCAGACTACCAGCACTATGCTTATCATACTGGTGATTACTCGATAAATTGCCGAGATTGTGCTGACACAAAATCTAGGATACCTCTTACGATCTGTGTGTAAATACCGATAACAAGGAGTATGTTTTGACCAAGTCCTATTACTCCCTTCGCATCGCACTTCGCTCTTGAGCACTATCCCAAGCAGTGAGAAATGTAGTAGCCCATAAACGCGCCAACACCTGTGGTTGTGTGGGGGGATGTTCCTGGTTAAAAGAATAGACAATAATAAGCGCGTGCTACTAAACATCATACCATTCTGAAGCAAGGTGTGGGGAGGGTAGGCCTGCTTCCCTCTAAATCGATGAATCTAAAACCCCTTCTTTATACTGAAAAAAATATCATAACTCTCTGAAAATAAAAGCAGGAGAAAACATAGTAGCGTGTAAATGCGCCCACCGCTATGGTAAAGTTTTGTAGGAGTGGCTCGGATATCTGCTCGCGTTAAAGAAGTAAAATGCAGCATAATAGAGTATGCAAACATTATTCTTTCTGAAGCAAGCTGAGTAGGCGTAAAGCCTATAAGAGACGTAATTGTGCGTGTAAAGGGCTCTCAAAAACTAAATCTAAGCTTAGCTTCTCTCTCTTGTTCAAGATATTGATTCATAATGATAATTTAGTAACATTCATATTGAATTTGACCATCATACGCCCTGAGAGAGGATTTTGCTTTAGAAGTTTTGGGGGACAAAGCTCTCAGAGAGAGAAGAGAAAAAGAAAAAACGCGCGTAAAAACTCAATTGCGTTGTGTGAAATGCGTTGTGTGAAAATAGAAAATTATCTCGTGTCTCATGATATGCAAAAAAACTAAAAACCCATGACTGAGAGATAAGTTATGAAAATGACCTCATGGCAATATTTATTCGTAATACAAAAAAATCTCTAAAACTATAGCTGTAAAATAATATTTTATCCTCGTGAAATATTAAACCTATGCTGATGGCAGAAAGATAAAAAGCTGCACAAATCTGTGCAGCTTTTTTGCTTTTGCGCGCTAGAAGTTTTAAAACTTGAAAGTCTCTTTACGGCTTCTGTAACCATAATAACCACAAATACTGGAGATAATGGCACCAATCAAGCCTCCTAAAAAGCCCCACCAGCCCATATGTGATGCTGTTTTGGTGACTTTTGTCGCAGTGTTTTTTGCTCCCTTTATGGCATCCTCAAGATTATCCGAGAGTGTTTCTGCTTGTGCTTCAAGGGCTTTGAGTGCGTCCTCGGTTTTTGTTTCTGCTGTTTGATAGAGTTGAACAGCACGGTTGGCGGTCTTTTGTGCATCTGCACGTGACATGCCATTGTTCATAAGACCATTCATGATATCACTTCGATCAAACTTTACTGTAATGGATTCTATACGATATGTCATGTAAGAATAGAACTATTTTTTATCAGAATTTAAGAAGGAACACACTCAGA